>JBDSDG010000023.1:0-3530 GCA_039920685.1 Ferruginibacter sp. | reverse complement strand
CCCATGCCGGAGCGCCGGCATCAGTCATATGAAAACCTTTTTTTAATTCTTCATGGCCGTCTTCCACGACCCAGCTAAAGGCTGCTTCAAAAATTTGTCCCTCTCCGCGTATTAGAAATTTATTTTTTCCAATGCTATCTACAGTAACATCCCTGAAACGTTTATTAGAGTATGTTTTTGAAACAGGAATGGTCGGTGTTGTATTGGTATCTGTCGGTAACGGGTTGTTTTCCGGAGTTACTTTTACCGTATCAACTTTTAAATAGTCGGTTTTTGGTTGATTATTGTTACAAGCGCAAAACACTACAAGCAATAAAAAACCTGTGGAGTATAATATTTTTATTCTTTTTTTACTTTCAAATGAGGGTTGATAAAGTTGTCCGAAATAATATCCCAGGGTCATCAGGCCAATCCAGGGTAGTAAAGGGTAAACAGTATACATGGTTTTTGGCATGCCAACGATCTAAGCACAAAGCCCGTAATACAACTGCTGTATAATTTCTTATATTCGCAACTGTAATTGCAACACTAATATAACACCTAATTTTTTGCTCTCTTGAGATCGTTCCCCTTTTGTTTGCTGGTATGTTTTTTCCTTGTTGGGAACCTGTATGCACAATTTCCACAGGAAGAATGGAGTAACCGGTACGGTGATATAACACCTTCTTCTCAACCAACGCTATTGCCGATGCCTACTTCCGATGGCGGCTTTTTGATGCTTGCAAGTGAATTCCAGGCGGAGAAAAATCCTGCGCCCCGGGGAGAGGCAGACCTGGTACTTACAAAAGTAAATTCAGAAGGATTTATTCAATGGAAAAAAGTATATGGAGGCTCTGGCAACGACTTTAGCCCAAGTATTAATTTTATAAAGGCGAACGATGGCGGATTCCTCATCACCGGGAATTCCTATTCCACCAATGGCGACCTGCCTGCCAACAATGATCCAGTAAAAGGCAATCTGTGGATATTGAAAATAGATGAAAATGGAAACATTATTTTTTCAAAGATCATAAAGTCAGATTATGACACCTATGAATATATACAAAGTATAATTCCGCTAAACGATGGTTCGGGTTATTTGAGCGTAATGTACCTATATGACAATGCACCTGGCACACATCCAAATGGCTTTTTTACGAATTGTACCGCAAGTACGCTTAGTTATAAGCTCATCAAGCTGAACAATACATGCGACGTAACATTTCAAAAGTGTTTTGTCACAGACAACGGCAATATATATCGCGGATTTTCTATCACTAACGGCCCGAACAATAAATATTTATTATCCAGCAATGGTTTAATACCCAGTAACTGCAATGTAACGCAACCCGCATTTCTTGGAATGATCAACGATACGCTTTTCTATTTCTGGAAAAAGACCGTGGATCTGTTCAGTTTACCGAGCACGCATTATATGGCCGGTTGGCCGAAGTTCGACGTGTTGCGAAGAGGAGATAATTTTATATTTCCCATGACAGATGGCAGTTCCTGTGATTATCCCCATTCCCTGCTTGTAATGTGCCTTGATACAATTGGTAATATGGTATGGAAGCATACTACTCCGGGAAATAACAATGATAATTACGTTACTCCTGTTGACGCAAGCGATAACGCTTCTTTTTATATGATGCAAAATCCAATCGGCATCAACTCGTTTCCGGATTCAAGCACGATCTGTAAATTTTCATATACCGGCAACCTGCTGGCAAAAAAAGTATTGTCGAAATATAAAGGTTACCAGGTTTTGCTCGACTTTAGGGCTGCAGAATTATTTAAGGTCGGCAATGAATTATATTATGGCGGCACCAATACAGGTCACAATTATGATCCAATACTCTATTCGCAGTATACGAAACCGATGCTTGGTAAACTGGGGCCTGTAAATACATTGGCGGGTTATGCATTCCTTGATACCAACAACAACCATATCAAAGATGCTAATGAGATTTTTATAGGAAACCTCAAAATACTTGGCCAAAAACCAAATGGCCGTTTTTCCATGGATGTTACGGATAGTGGTGGACGTTACCGGATGATCGTAGATACAGGTGCTTACACCTTTACTGTTTCTGCAGAAGGCATCAACAACTTTACGATATTTCCTGCTTCTGCCATTACAAACCATGCTGCGTATTTATTTGCTGATACAATAAATTTTGCATTGACAGGCATACCGGGTAAAAACGATCTTTCTGTAAACCTTTTACCTACAACCCCGGTAGTACCTGGCAGTACAGCGAGTTACCGGCTGGTGTGCCGGAACAACGGCGTGATTCCTTTAAATGCCCGGCTGAAATTTATCAAGATGCCTTCGATGCAGTTTAGCAGCAGCACAAAGCCTTACAACAGTTTGATCGTGGATACGATCACCTGGAATTATACCAACCTTGCGCAATTGGCTTCCGATACGATCGACCTGTCCTTTAATATATTTATCCCTCCGGTCGTGAATATAAATGACACGTTCAATATCTTAGCATTTGTTGCAATTGATGTTGCGCAAACAGACTCAACAAATGATACAACGAGGTTGAAGCAGGTGGTTCGCAGTTCTTTTGATCCCAATGAAAAAACAGAAAGGAACGCAGGCCGTTTTTCATTGGTGCAGGTAACGAAGGGAGACAGGCTTGAATACACGATCCATTTTCAAAATACCGGAACTTATCCTGCAACGACGGTGATCGTAAGAGATACACTGGATGCCCAGTTGGATTGGCGCACCTTAAAAGTTATTGCTACCAGTTATCCTGCTGATTTTATATTGCACAATGAAAATAAGCTGGAATGGAAATTTGATAATATCAATTTACCCGCAACCACTTCTCCCGGTGATCCTGCGAGCATGGGCTTTATCACTTATTCAGTGAAGCCACTGCCAACCGTGCAGGCTGGTTCAGTGATCAGAAATAAAGCTGCCATTTATTTCGATTACAATTTTCCCATCATTACCGGTGAAGAGCAAACGCTGATCTATGATCCGAACAACACCCGCACTTATAAATTTACCGGCAGTGGAAATTGGACGAATAGTGCCAATTGGTTGAATGCGATCGTTCCACCATCTACGCTTTTGCCAGGTGACCAGGTTACCATAAACGGGGCTTGCATACTGGATATAACCGTTCATGCCAATGCCGGTTCAAGCATACTGGTAGCAGCCGGCAAAAGTTTACTGCTCCAGGGAAATCTTATTCTGCAATAGGGTTCGTAAAATACATTGATGATAGGGATGCGAAATACTCCGGGCACTTTATAATAACAAAAGACGCCTTCGGTTAAGAAGAGTTCTTAGATTCGATTACATTATCTTAAATCACTTCAGAACAATTGGCAATTCATATTGCCGGCTGCCATCCTTAGCACTGGATTCAAATAGTATCAGCGTTAATGTTGAATTCTCCCTCTTTTTCTGAACATCAATTGTAAAGTCAAACTTACCCCATGCCGGAGCGCCGGCATCAGTCATATGAAAACCTTTTTTTAATTCTTCATGGCCGTCTTCCACGACCCAGCTAAAGGCTGCTTCAAAA
>JBDSDG010000022.1:0-23746 GCA_039920685.1 Ferruginibacter sp. | reverse complement strand
TCAATTAAGACAAAGGGTTCAGAAATGAAGGAAAAGAATACTGATTAATCTTAATGTTTCTATACATGCTTTTGCACTGCTTCGTTTACTTTTTATTCCTGCAATAATTTGGCTGGCTGTGAAAAATCAATCATGGCATGAAAAAACAATATCGGCTTTGGATAAGTCTCTTTGGGTAATTGACACAAAAAAGAAGAAGATTTTAAGGAAGGACATTGCCGCATTCAATTAATCTTGTTGAAATTGGAAAATTTGAAACATGGTTAGGAAGCATTACCAAACCTGATGAAAAATTTTATTTAGCAAGTAACAACCACTAGCAGTTGCAAAGAATGTTAGAGAGAACAGCGTCTACAGGTTATGAAAGTCAGGTTACAGAAAGAATTGTAATTGAAAACGGGATTGTAAAAGAAGAAAGATTAATGAAGGTGAGTTTAAAAATCATCAACATGAATATACCATAGTTGATGTTAGAAATACTTCTGAAGTAAAAGAAGGAAAGATTTTTCAAAATAGCATACCTGTCCCTTTGGCAGAAATAAGAAACAGGCTAAACGAAATTCCAACAGATAAATCAATTATTGTTCATTGTGCAGGAGGTTACATAAGTGCAGCGGCAAGTTCAGTTATAAAATCAACTTTCAATGGTCAGGTGAAAGTGTTTTATTAAGGCGAGGCAGTTAAGCAGTTTCAATAAAAGTAAAGAGATAAATATTTATGAAGCCAACATTGGGATAAAGTGTATACAACAAAAGCAAAAGATGAAAATGATTTGTTGCAAGCATTAGTTCCGTTTTAGACTTGTGTTGTGTCACTCACTTGCACTTTCTGTTATTCAAATGTGCAAATTTGCATTAGGTTAAATCCAAGCAACAGTAAGCTCCATTCCACATGACCCACGCTGCAAGGTAATATGGTGTTCGTCATACTATTGAGCAGATTGGCTTCAGCCAGGTTGCGTACTTATTTTTTATAGTGTTTGCCTTAAAACAGTGTAGATATTTGAGCAAATGTACAAATGGAAGTATCCGATGGTTTTCAAAAAACATCCAGTTGCTGTTAGGCAACATTCAAGAAACTTAGCACTAAGGATGTATGGAAGAAACTCCGTTAAAAGAATTATTATCATATACCGGGAAGTCATTACCATCCACAAACCCATCCCCATTAAAATCTGTTCCATTATAGAGCCCACTCACTCCAAGAAAGCTATCAGCATCATACAAAGGGAAATCATTTGCATCAATGAAACCATCCTGGTTCAGGTCGCCAGTGTAAAATGCCCAGACTCCTGGCTCAACCTCAACCTGGTTATCAGCATAAGCTTTGTTTGCAGCCGTTGTAAAATCGTATAAAGGTGTAGACAGTGAACAAGAAACAGGATTTGCAGTCCATGTCTGTATAACATTCCTATGAATTACAGATATATAGTATAATGCTGCAGGTTGTGTGAATGTTGCCGAAACGAGTCCATTAGTTTGTAAGACACTTTTTTTAGAATCAATTAGTGCAAATGTTGAAGGATGATGTAATTCCACGATCAGTGTATCTGTTTCAGAGGTAGGGGCAGAAAGTATACCTTCATTGTTTAATACCGGTTGCATAATACCCGCACCAATATAATAACCCTGGAGAAATAATTTGAGATCCAGGCTAATGTTGCAATTATTCACAGTAACCGCAGTTGGCTGCGAGGTAGAAGAACAGCTATTGTTGGTGACCGTTACAGTGTAATTTCCCGATACATTTACAATAATGCTTTGTGTAGTAGCCCCTGTACTCCACAAATAACTGGATGCGGTAGACGATGTTAACATTACTGATCCTCCCTGGCAGAAAGAAATGGACCCATTGGGTGAGATTACTGGTGAAGGCCTGGGGTTAACTGTTATAGTGGTATTTTGAGAAGCAATTATACCGTTGGCGTCTGTTACATTGAGTGTATAAGTTGTTGTAGATGCAGGAAATGCCACCGGGTTGGGAATCGTGGCCTGGCTCAGGCTACTACCTGGAGACCAGGAATATGAAAATGGTGCTGAGCCTGTAATGGTTGCCGACAATTGAGCCATGTCACCGCTGCATATTGCTATACCGCCTCCCTGTATATTGATGACAGGCCCGGAAGTTGATATCCCTGAAAAAGAGGAAGTTCCTATGCTTGTTACACCTGTAGCTGATAGCGTTTTTGAAACAGTGTTCGCTGCACTATACTTAATCCATGGCAAGGCAGTTGTGTACCGGGCCATGGATATTTTCTGGTCAGTTCCGGTTATATCTGCCATCACATACGTGGCATCAAGATTATATACAGGAGATGTAATGCCACTGTTTATTACAGTCCAGTATCGGTTCAGAAAGTCGATGTTGTTTGCGTTCAAAGGATGCTTTGTATTAAATACTTTTACGGAGCTATAAGCCCCGGCAGCATAAGCCCCGGAAGTATAATTGATGGTAACCGGTGAATACTCAGGCGTACCCAAGTTGTCCCCTACGGGGAACAGGTATATGCCATTCACGCTGACGCTTTTTCTCAGTTCGCCCCCGCCGTCTGCAATAATCATTTTTGAAGCAGAGAAGGGAGAGCCTGATATAGGAGAAGTTCCGGTCAGTGATAAAACAAAGGAACCGATATTGAGGTTACCGAAAACAAGATTTAGTGTACCCCCTATCGTTATATCTCCTGCAGCCAGGGCGCTGCCCGCCGACTGTGAAACAGAGAGGTTGTTATACCCGGCCTGCCCGTTGAAAACAGGGATGGATTGATTGCCGCCATTAAAATTTACCGTGCTTCCTGTTACCGTATAATTGTTTATACCAGGGGTAAAAATACCGGCTATACCTATTGTGCCGGAAGCAGAAAGTATTCTTGTCCCGGTACCGGATGAAGTAAGGTTTCCATAATTTAAGGCATCGATGGTTTGGCTTAGTGGACCGTTAAATTCAACAGTAGATAAAATTCCTAAAACAGTTGTGCCAAAGCCAGTCGGCATGGAAGTATTTCCCGAGACCCTAAAAGTAGCGCCATTAGCCACGGAAAATTGTTTGGAAACATTTCCAGTTATGCTAAAACCCCCGTTGGCAAAGTATCCCGTTTGAACCGTCATATTTCCCGTAACATTGGCGGTTGTTACTGCGGCACTCAATATTACAGCGGATAGATGTGTATTATTGAAAACAATATTATTGTAGGAGATACCGTTGCCCAATACCACTGTCTGCCCCGCAAGGCTACCATTATAATTTACAGTGCTTTGTGATCCCGGTAAAATAGTCCCGGCCGAATTACGGGTAATCGATCCTGCCAGATTTAAAGTAGCAGTTCCGCCACTGAGGTCAACTATTGCAGACGACGCACTTCCAGCATTGAAAAGCATGTTTCCTGCCACAGTCAATGAACCGCTTGTAACAGCAATTTTTGCGATCTTCCCAGAACTATTGCTGCCGGTTCCTATCGTAACATTACCGGTTATCGTTGCAGAACCATTGTTGATATTCCACGAAGTCGTTCCAGGATTGGAGGGTTGGTTAACTATTACATTCCCGTTTACCGCCAGCGATGTTCCGGCCATTATTAATGAAGTCTGGGCTGACCCCGGGAGAAATGACAATGAAGAGCAGGAGTTATTGTTATTCATTGTATAACTTGATCCCGGGCTAAATTTGATATCTGGGAAAGCTGTTATTGCTATGCCGCTGATAGATTTATTTGTTCCACGGAAGGTCACTGTTCCTGAACTGTTAGTAAGGCCACCACCATTATTTGTCCAGTTTCCGTTCACATCCAGGTTGAAGCCATTTCCAAAGTCCAGCAATCCTGCAAGAGTAATATTCTGACAAATAGCAAATGAGTTGGTGATCACAGGAGAGAATAAAACCTGCGAAGCAGCAGGAATAATTATGTTGCTCGATGAGTTTGGAACGCCACCACACCAGTTCGTAGAGGTAAACCAGTCGGAGCTTGATGCCCCGGTCCAGTATCCGGTTATTCCCCAGCTTATTGTTCTTGTATAAGATGCGCTTATGTTAGTACAACCACTAGTTGAAAAAACAGTCAGTATTGCAGTAAATGAACCGGCCGGTATCGAAGGAGTAAAAATGGCCAGCGCAGGATTGTTGTTTTGCGTCCACGTACCCAATCCGCTTCCTCCCGACCATGCATTAGTGCCTCCGGAAGAGGAAGCTCCCGTCATGGATATTGATGCCGGACCGCTGCAATTGTTGATAGAAGGACCTGCAGTTGCTGACGGCAAACCACTTACAATAACGGTAACGCTTGTACACGGAGAAGTGCTACAGGTATTTCCCCATCTGGCATAATATGTAGTTGTGGAAATAGGTGAGGCAACCACCAATGGATTGCCGGTACCAATAAAAGTGCCACCACAAGTGCCACTGTACCAGGATAGAATTGTTCCCGATCCCCCGGTAGCGCTCAGGTTGATATTGCCCGGATCTGTTGAACAAAATCCCGATCGGTCAGAAGAGACGCTTGACGGTGCCATTGCTGTGGGAGATAGAATAATTTCAAAAGGATTACTGTTAGTTCCTGTAATGGCCGGGCCGCTGCTCACAACCCTCACCATATATCCCGTGCCCGAAGTTGTATTTGCTGGAATGGTACAATTGATTGTTTCGCGGTTAAGGTTGCTTATAAGTGTTCCGATCACAAGCGGAGAAACAAAGGACCCATTTACATCAGACAGTTGAACACTATAGGTATTACTGCTGAATATACCCGTGGATGTTAAATCCACTGTGGTTGTAAAGCCAGTCGTGGGCGTTATACAGTATTGACTTTCGGGAACAGTGCCTGTTGTTATCGAATAAGTAACCTTGCTTCCAGATGTTCCAGGAGTCAGGTAAATCTGCGAACCGGGAACACAATTGTATTCAAATATTGTAACAAAATAAGTATGACCACCTATAAGGTTAGTGATGCTAACATTGGAACCTGAATTATCATAAACTGTATATTCACCCGCATTCAGGATATCGCCTGAGCCAAAAACAGTATTAGGCGAATACCCTGTGCCGTTAGCAGGGATCCCGGTAACTGCACTGCCATCCCGCACAACCACTATTCTTTTACTGCCACCACCGTTTGTCCAGTTGACGGTAAGGGATGTTTGCCCAATTGAAGAAAAAGAAATATTGCTGGCGGACAGGCTAGGAGATGCGCAGGAAGCGCAGGTCATAGTATGGAAACCCAGGTTGCTCACTACATCTATATTATATTGTGTCCACTGGGTGGAAAGGGTTGGAAAGCCTGCAGAAGGATTGATACTTACTCCTGAAGTGACATTTGCATTTCTCACCAGTGTCTTGTCAATGGTAGTAAAGCTGCCACTTATCCATGCAGTTGCAGGCTGTTCGCCTATCCTTCCAAATATATCAACATAGGAAGCAGTGGAGATCTTATATAAAGCCACTGCATCATCACCGTTAAAATTAATTGATGTATTGCTGGTGGTTGTGCCCATATAAACTGCTGCTGCACTGTTTTTATAAACAATAGTAGCCTGGTTATTCAGTGTTCCTGATAGTATATTATCATTAGTAGCTGTGGCAGATCCATTTGCAAACAGTCTTAACCTGTAATCACTAAGATTTACAGTTGCACCGGTACCATTATACAGCTCTATATATTTATTGCTGCTGGATCCTTCAACATATTCTGAAATGATAAGGTCTGAAGCACAGACACCTCCCATAGAAACAGAAGTGCTGCAGCCTGTTGAAGGGGGGGCAGGTGATATTTTATAATTGATGTTCGTTCCAGAATTGGTATAAGGATAAATCTTAAAATAATATGGAATGGAGGAAGATAATCCCGAAAAAACAACCTGCTGAATACCGGATGAAATATTCCTTGTAAAACTGCCATTAATTTCTGTTGTACTGTCAGCAGGATCTGCGATTGCAGCAAAGCTAACGGTACTTGCTTTTACAAGGTAACCATCAGGAATAGTAACGCCTGTAGCATCCGTCCAGTTTAGCGTAATGGAAGAACCGGTGATGATGCCACAGGTAAAATTGATCGGGTAAGACGTTGGCTCTCCTTTAAGAACAGTATAATTGTGTACAGTCGAAGTTGTGGAATTTGTCAGGTTGTCCTGTGCTGTTATCCTGTAATAAATAGTTGTGCCAGTAGGCATTGCAGGAATGTTGCTGGCAGTGGTATAATCTGAACCAGTTACCAGGTTCATGACAATTGTGTCAGGGAAACTAATTCCATCAGTACCCCATTCAAGGTAAACATTTGACAATGAAGCCGTAGCTGTAACAGTAGCAGTAACAGATACAGTATTTAAACTTCCGGGCGACAATGGATTTTGGGTTATTGATGCAATTAACGGTGCATTTGTACAGCTGCTTGATGACCATACCAGGCAAACATATTCCGGGTGGTCAATGTATGGATTCCTGTTATGCTGTGGGGTGTTATAATATATTGCGTCGTTCCTGTCCATTTCTTTCTGGCTCACCGGATCGTTATTGCACCATTGGATCAGCATGTCAAGAAACCATTGCTTATAATTATTACCTGTGGTATTAATTACATATTGCGCTTCAGTTCCCGGGTGGTTAACCACCCAGGAACTGAATGTATTCATATACCTTGTTGCAATGTATAAATATGCCCGGGCAAAATCTCCTTTATACTCATTTATTGGTTCAAATACATTTCCGGTATAGCCTGGCCATGAACAAGGGCCAACTTTACATCCGTTTGTGGAAGTCCAGGTAGGAAATGTTACCTGCCCAATAGGATGTGCACTTTTTCTGCCATTCACATATTGATCAGCTGGCGGAAGATGGTGGAGATCTGTATATTGGGGATTTTGGGCATCATCAAGTCCGCCCCACCATGAATTGGGCACCTGGTGTTCCCGCGAGTAGCAATCACCTTCTGCACCGGAGGTTCCGCATTGTTGGTTATATAAGGTAAAAGTATATAAGGGATTTCCGGATGGAATATCTGAATACATATCCCAGATAATGGTACTATTCCCAGGTCGGGTATCAGTTACTGCATAAGCATCCCAAATGTCAAAGGAAGAACTTGTATAAGGAAGCTTTACACTGCCTGTTGTTGTGATATCACGAAGTGCTGCTCTTAATATTTCGCCCGTTTTTGAACTGGCGGCATTATAATAACCCGAAGGAACCTGGGCAAAGGTGATAATGGCTAATAGTAAGCCGGTTAAAAGAGTCAAAATTTTTTTTGACACAGTGGTGTAATTTATTTAGGTTAGAATCCATTTAAAGTCAAAAACTATCACTAAGCAAGCAGGAGACTAAATTTTATTCAGTGCTAAGATATAAATATTTAGCGATTTAATAAGGAAACTGGCTATAATTACTTGCTTTTAGTACTGTTTTTACCTCTTCTCACAGGGCTATAAAGTATCTATTTCCCTTTAGTATGGCTGTTCTACGAATTCAAAACCTCAATTGCAAACCATAAAAAATGATACGTCTCTCAATAATAGTCACTGAAGCAGGGAATTCATACAAATCATACAAGGTTTATGAATTGTCAGGTTGCAATAAGTTTAAAGTTAACTTTATAAAAACGTCGTTATTTGAATAAGATCCTACAGCATTTTAAACTTGATTCTGAGAAGGAATATTTTCATATTGTTGAAGGCAATATAACCAGCGGAATTGTATTCAAAGGAACAAATCTTTGGATACTCATTTTTGCTATTTTTATTGCATCCCTGGGATTGAATACAAATTCCACAGCGGTGATCATTGGCGCAATGCTTATTTCACCGCTTATGGGGCCAATAATGGGTTTGGGTTTTGCAATTGGCATTAATGATCTTTCGCTTTTAAAGAAAGCAATGGTTAATTATTCATTGGCCGCATTTGTTGGGCTTGCGACCTCTTGTATATTTTTTTTAATATCTCCTATAAATGTGGCACATTCCGAAATTCTTGCCCGGACCTCACCAACAATTTATGACGTGTTGATAGCCTTGTTTGGTGGTCTTGCAGGAATATTAGCCACATCAAGTAAACAAAAAGGAAATGTCATTCCCGGAGTTGCTATAGCTACTGCCTTGATGCCTCCATTATGTACAGCCGGGTATGGACTTGCAACCGCTAATTTTATTTTCTTTTTTGGGGCTATCTATTTATTTATTATCAATACCGTTTTTATTGCATTGGCAACGTTTATAACAACCAGACTTTTAAAATTTCCTTATAAACATTTACCCGATTTAAAAGATGAAAGGAAAGCAAAAAAAATTGTATGGTTGATTGCAATTGTGACATTACTGCCAAGTATTTATTTTGGTTATGATATCGTACAGCAACAAAAATTCTTAAATACTGCGAACAAATTCATAAGA
The DNA here is from genome assembly GCA_039920685.1 of Ferruginibacter sp. GTDB lineage: Bacteria > Bacteroidota > Bacteroidia > Chitinophagales > Chitinophagaceae > Ferruginibacter. Next base: position 15,383 of record JBDSDG010000022.1, on the reverse strand, counting down.
AAAGAGGCAGTATTTAAGAATGATTACCTTTTAAATCAAAAAGTTGACGCCAAAAAAAGGACCATAATTCTTACCTACGGCGGCAAGAAGATAAGCGATGAGGAGATTTTATTTGTGAAGACTGAATTTGAAAAATACAATTTGAAAAATGCTACACTTGAAATAAAACAAGGTTTTGAATATTTAACAGATGATAAGAGTAATGAACAAATTACCCTTTTGGCAAATGCCATTGAAGCAATGGGGACCGATTTTAAAATGGTACAAACGAAAATTGATAGCTTGAATATTTTAGATTCAGTGCATGTAAGAGAGATTAACATTTTAAAAGATTCATTAGCCAAATCAACTACACCTGTAATAATTAAAAGAAAACATAAATGACCTTATTCAATATATTATCTATTCTGATAGTGGTAACTTCATTATTTGCCTATATTAATTTCCGGTTTTTAAAATTGCCATCGTCAATTGGCTTAATGCTTTTGGCAATGGTATCTTCAATAATTATAGTAATTGCTGGCAATATTTATCCCGGCTTATTGTTGACAATACAGAACGTTCTGAAAGCTATTGATTTTTCAGATTTATTAATGGGATCTATGTTAAGCTTTATGCTGTTTGCCGGTGCAATTCATATTAGATTAGAAGATTTAAAACCAGTAAGATATTCAGTTATTATATTCTCAACATTTAGTGTTATTCTATCCACTTTCATAGTGGGTATTGGTATTTATTATTTACTCATTTTATTCAACCTGCCTTCTAATTTTGTTTATTGTCTTTTATTTGGTTCATTGATCTCCCCAACAGATCCTATTGCAGTATTGGCCATTCTAAAACAATTTAAAATATCTAAATCTTTGGAAACAAAAATGGCAGGGGAATCGTTGTTCAATGACGGGGTTGCGGTAGTTGTATTTCTTACATTGCTTGAAGTAGCTGAAAGTCCCGGTAAATTTGAATGGGGAAACGTTGCCGGTTTATTTGTCCGGGAGGCAATAGGAGGACTTGGTTTAGGATTGGTTATTGGATATGTAGGATTTTATTTAATGCGTAGCATTGATAATTATAAAGTAGAAGTTTTAATTACGTTGGCGGTTGTGATGGGCGGATATTCTATTGCCAGTTTGCTTCATATTTCAGGCCCCCTTGCAATGGTGGCAGCCGGGATTATTATCGGTAACCAGGGAAAGAATTTAGCTATGAGTGATCTTTCTACGGAGTATATTGATAAATTTTGGGAATTGGTGGATGAAATTTTGAACGCTGTGTTATTTGTGTTAATAGGCTTTGAACTTCTTGTAATAAATTTTCTTCCTGTTTATATTTTAGTTGGTGCTATCTCTATACTATTGGTATTAATGGCAAGATATGTTTCCGTTTTCTTACCTGCACAAATTGTAAAGCTTAAAGAAACAGTAACAAAAAAAACAATATTACTTCTTACCTGGGGAGGACTAAGAGGGGGTATATCAGTTGCACTCGCTTTATCACTAAGACCTGAAATGCAGAAGGATCTATGGGTAACGTTGACGTATTTTATAGTTGCCTTTTCAATTCTTGTTCAGGGGTTGACAGTTGGGAAATTGGCTAAAAAACTTAAATAGAATGCTGCAAAGAATTATCGCCATATTGTTTATTCAGATGATGGGATCGGTTTTGAACGATGGAAAAGCCTTATTAGAGAGGAGGCCTTCCACAATATCCTTATTGTAGGCAGCGGTATTTTAATTAGTCAATAAGTTTTCAGCTTAGTATCTTAATCTGTTTCACATTCACATTCGTTATCATCATCGTCATCTCCATCATCTTGATGATCACCTTCTTGTTCAGTCACAATTTCTTCCTTAATAAAGTTTCCAATATTATCAAACTCTATCAGTTTTTTTTCACCATTAATAATAACTAAAGCGCAATAACTCTTGTTGTCTTTGTTAAACCACTTGTTTGCTGTTGCGGTTGGATATTTTTGTTGAAATGCGGTGATAATTACTTTTGGTAAATAATCAGTTGTTACAACGGGGCAAAGTTTTTTTGCTTCATTTTTTTCACATGAAATAAAGGTCGTTGCAAATACTATTAAAATAAATAATAATTTCATATTTTTTAGTTTGTGTGATAAGGAAGATAAACATTTTAAAACGGTCAGGCAAATTAAATATTTACACTGGCTGCTATAACAATTAAATATACAATATGGTACCTGCAACTAAAAACTATAAGCTTCTGAAAACCAACCAATCAATTCGTTTTAAATTTAAGGGTTGCGGAAATGAAAGTTATCATCAAATAAATTGAAGAACGGTCTCTAACAATTGATTTAACATTTTAATAATTATCCTTTGATAAGTGGCTATGTTACCTTCCTTTTGTATATCAACCTGATCATAGTTGGTAATACGATCAATAATAAGGGAAGTGCAACAATAAATCCCCCGATTACTGCTATTGCCAGGGGTTGATGAAGTTGGGCGCCGGTTCCTATTCCCAAAGCCAATGGCATTAAAGCAATGATCGCACCAAGGGCCGTCATGAGCTTTGGGCGCAAACGTGTAGAAATAGAATATACAATAGAATCATCCACACTGTTTTCTTTCAACGATTCTTTAAATTGCAAAAATGTAAAGATGGCATTCTCGCCAATAACGCCGACAATCATAATCAAGCCAGTATAACTTCCTACGTTTAACGGAATGTTTGTGAAGAAAAGGGCCATATAGCTTCCTGAAATACCTAAGATAGCCAATATCAGAATGAGCAAGGCAATTTTGAAATCCCGGAATAAAAATAATATTACGCCAAATACCAATAAACTGGAAGTGATCAATATCATCAACAGTTCCTTAAAAGATTGCTGCTGCTCAGCATAAGCTCCGCCATATTTTATGTAATATCCTGCAGGTAATGATAACTTTGCCTTGATCTGAGTTTGTATTGATTTCATTACAGTTCCGAGCCCTCCTTTCTCTAGTCTTGCCGTGACTACCCCCATAGCCTGTAAGTTTTCCCGCTCCACCTGTGCCTCACCGGTAGTCAATACGATCGTTGCCAATTCATTCAATAGTTTCAATTTGCCTGAAGGCATTGATATGGGCATTTTATTCATGTTGACAAGATCAATCGTATTATTACCAGGATACACAAGCCTGATAGTCGAAAGCTGTTCCTTTTCCGAAATACCATTCACAATTGTTCCTTGCATTGCCAATTGAATTTGTGATTGAAGGTTTTGGGGAGTTAAACCGAATTCGGCTAGCTTAGCATTGTCAGGTTGTATACTTATTGTAGGACCTGATGAGATGATGCCATTAGCGATATCAGCAACTCCTTCGATCTTTGAAATAATATCATCGACCTGCCTGCTTAGTTCTTGTAATTTTTGTGCATTGTCTCCAAAAATTTTTATCTCAATAGGCTGAATAGAACTCATTAAATCGCCTAGCATATCACCGATCACCTGGCCGAAATCTATCTTCAATGCCGGCTGCGTGGATTCAATCTTAGTTCTTATCTCATCAATCACTTCGTCTGTACTTCGTTTTCTTTTTTTCTTCAACTGGATCAGGTAATCTCCCGTATTAGGCTCGGTAATAAAAAATCCCATTTGCGTCCCGGTTCTGCGGGAATAAGCTTCCACTTCCGGCACTTTTGTAATGAGTTTCTCAGCATCCTGAAGCATCCTGTCCGTTTCTGCAAGCGAAGTTCCGGGCGGAGTTGCATAATCAAGTACAATACTTCCTTCATCCATCTCCGGGAGGAAGCCGGTTTCAAGCCTTGGAAAGATGAGTATAATAGAGATTACCAATCCAGCAACAAGTATAAAACTGATAATAGGTTTCCTGATGAAAACTGACACCCATCTTTGTTTCTTTACTGCCACTGGTTTGGGATGTTTCTTTTCCGTTATCTTATCCTGGTTCCATGTAAGTAATAGGTAAATAACAGGCAATCCGATCCAGGTGACAAAGAATGAGCAAATAAGCGTGATGATCATAGTGTCTGTCATCACTTTGAAATATGCGCCGGCCACTCCTGTCATCAATACAAACGGAACAAAGATCACAATCGTACTGATCGATGAACCTATCATAGCAGTATATAAATAGTGTATCGCTTTTTGAACAACACCAGTCGTTGATTCTCCCGGGTGTTCTTCATGAGAGCGATGGATTTGCTCAACAACTACAATAGCATCGTCAATGATTAGCCCAATGGCCGCGGCGATGGCGCCAAGGGTCATAATGTTTAAACTATAGCCAATAGCATAGATTACAATTAACGTCAATCCCAATGTAATTGGAATAGTGATAAGGATACTGGTACTTGCTTTTAATGAGCGAAGAAAAATGATCGCCACAATGATCGCCAATGCCAGTCCGATCCATAAACTATCGGTGACACTTTTCACAGAATCCTTTACAAAATCTGCCTGGTTATAATAAGGCACTATGCTCACACCCTTTGGCAACAAGGTTTTTAATTCAGATACTTTTTTATTTACATTGGCAGCAAGAGTTACAAGATTTGAGTTCGGTTGCTTAATGATTGCAACGAGTATTCCTTCATGCCCATTCGCATTGATCTTAATATAGTCGACAGATTCATGAATGCCAACTGTTGCAATGTCTTTTAACCGGATGATCCGTTTGCTGTTATTACTGATGATCACGTTTTCCAGCTCTTCCATATTATTCACTGTAGCATCAGTAATGGTCAGGTATAAAAAATGATAGTCTGAAAGATAGCCGTTCGATTGAATGAAATTGGTTTGATTTAAAGTATTAAGAATTACATCAGGCGTGATGCCCAGGGTGCTCATCTTCCCGGCATTAAGTGTTAACCAGTATTCCTTATCTCTTCCGCCGATGATTCTTACTTCAGAAATGCCATTTACTTGTGATAAAAACGGCTTGATGGTATAAAGAGCGATCTGCTTTAATTCTATCGCGGACTTGTTATGACTTTCGATCGAGTAGCCCATCACCGGAAGAATGGACGGATTCATTTTCTCAACCGTAATATTTACACCTGCAGGTAGAATATTTTTTACCTGGTTGATCCTGGATTCAATCCTCTGCTGACTAATATCTATATCAGCCTTCCAGTCCAGAAATGCTGAAATCTCACAACTTCCCCTGCTTGTTGTGCTGCGTATAAGTTCAATATCAGGCACCTGCTTAATTGCTGCCTCCAGTGGTTTGGTTACTGTAACCATCATCTTGTTTACCGGCTGCAAACCTGCATCAACAATGATCTTGATCTTTGGGAATGTGATCTCCGGAAATAATGATGTTTGTAATTGCTTGTATGCAAAGATCCCGCCGATGATAACCAGAGCAAGCACAACTGTTATAGGATTCTTATATGTTGTAAAAAAAGACTTCACAATTTTATTTTTCCGGCTGGTGGCTTTTCTGCTCGATTATAATTTTAGCAGTATCCGGCAACCCATAATTTCCTTTCAGTATGATCCTATCATCCTCACTGAATATTGGTGAAGAGATCTCTATTTTCTCCTTCGTTTCCATTCCTTTTTTTATTTCAACTTTCACGGCAATGCTGTCGTTTAGGAGTTTCATGACCCAATAAGATGATTGTGTCTCATTTGACAAAACAGCAGCTCTGGGTAAATATATGGCCTGGTTATTTTTTTGTTTGACCAGTCTTACTTTGGCAACCAGGTTTTCGGGAATGGTATGGGTTGCATTAACCTTTAAGGCTATTCGCTGTGTTTGAGCTGCAGAATCCATCACAGGCATACTGTTGCTAACTGTAGCACTTAGGATCTCACCATCAGGTAAATGCAACTCCAGAAAATTCTTATCAATGACATATTGCCGCAGCTCGTAAGGCATGTCCATTACAAAAACAAAACTTTTTGTATCCGTAATTACAGCTAACTGTTCGCCATCCTGAACATAGTCACCAACCTGGTGATTGATCTCTGAAATAAAACCCGTACCATTTGAACGGATGGTATTAACTCCCGTGAATTTGAAGGATGAATCCAATATACTGATCGTATTACCGATGCTTGAAGCCTCCTTTGTTTTCACTGTGAAAATCGGCTGGCCTGTATGAACAAATTTATTTAATTGTATATTGGCTTGTTGTAAATAGCCGGTCACATTTGATTTAATAATCCATCGTTGCTGGAATGCAGAAGTAGCGTTAAGGTCAATATAATCTTCCATTGGGCCACTACTCACCTGTGTAATTGTAACAGGAGTAATCATTTCAACATTTCCTTCTGTCGTATTTTCTTCAACAGCATTTTCACGGCATGATACGCACAAGGTTATCGCAAGAAGTGAATAGGTAAATATGCCAGAATATTTTTTCATTTGATTTGTTTACCTGTTCCAATAATTGATCTGGTTGATCAATTGCAACCTGGCAACCGTATTTTCGTTTATAAGATTTTTTGCATTTAAAAAATTATTAAGCGAAAGGATATAATCGTAGATACGTACTTCTCCCGTCTGCAATAATTTTTCATTAACCGTGATAAGTGTTTCTATATATTTCAATTGTAAGTTAATATCATTAATAAGATCGGATGTTGACTTCAGCTGTTGGCGCAATTGTACCTGTTGCTGGTAATATTGCCGGGTGAAGAATTTTTTATTTGCAAGCAGGGTATTTTCCTGGACATCGATCTTATTGTACTGCAGCTGTTTTTGTTTACCATCATAAATAGGTATAATAAGGTTAAGTGCTATGCTTGTACCAAAGTTTTTATAAGGAAGGTATGTGAGACTTGAATTATAGCCCGCATCAGCTGATACACTTAGTTTAGGCCTGTATGTGAGATCAATAATCCTTTTATTATTTGCAAGGGTGAGGCTATCGATATAATATTTTTTAAAAAAGACCGATGAGTTTATATCGGTTGATACAGACACAGATATTTCGGGGCTTTGCAATACTGGTTGGCTGGTATCAGAGATTCCCGCAAGATAGTTGAGGGTAGCATAATCATTCTTAAACTGGTTTACCTGCTGTTTGAGTTTAAATTCATTTTGTTGAACAGTGACATAAAATGCCAGGTAATCGACTTGCTTATACACATTTTTTTCAGTAAGCTTTTTCAAAATAATATCCTGCTTTCGTAACATATCCTGAATTTCCGAACTGAAGTTCACCTGGAGCTGGTCACCATACGTAGTTATGTATTGGCTGATGATCGACCTGCGCACATCCTGCTCGGAGATACTTGCATTATTCCTTAAAGCATTGCTAAGGAAAACAAGATTCGCAAATTGCGTTTTATTGCTTAAGCCATTTAATAATGATTTGCTCACACTGAATAGTGCATTCACATTTGCGATGTTAGTGATGATTTCGTCATAACCATAGCCTTTAATTACCGGAGCATAACTGTCGTTACTTGTAAAAGATACTTGTGGCCTTTGTGCAGCCGCAATGAGCATACTGTCAAGCTGATTAAGCCTCACCTGGTTTTGCAGATCCTTCAATAATGGACTGTTTGCCACAGCTTCATTAATGAAATAGTCAAGCTTTCTTACCTGTGCAGAAAGATCTTTAAAAATCAGGCTTAAAAACAATATAAACAAACATCTTTTCATCCGGCCGACTACTTCATGTTATATGAATCACTGGTTAGCTGGTATATTACCAGGTAAGGTGGGTTACTTTTCAACATCACTGAGCTGTAGTCAACAATATTATAAACTTACAAATAACCTGCCTTAATTTAGGTATTCACTGGCTTACTTTTTAATCCTGTTCATTTTTTTCTTCCTTGTCCTGCTTTTCAACTTTAATGAATTTCCCGTTCACATCAAATAAAAGGTCTGCTTCATCTACCTCAGCTTCATAAATTACGGTGCCATCTGCTTTGGTGATCTTGGAAGCTTCCTCAATCTTTTTACCTTTATAGTGCCCGTTAATATAAGTTATAACTGGTTCAGGCAGATCCTTGCTGTTGATGGCCATTTCTGTTTCTGTTATAGTTCCATTAGCATCGAACAAAGCAGACATTTTATTATTGTTTTGTTTGAAACTCACTTCATACATATCCCGCTCTTTCTCCCATTTGCCTGAAACTCCTGCAAAATGCTTTGCAAAACCTTCTTTAACAATTGCAGGAACTTTTGAAGCATCTATTGTTTGCGCATCAATAGAAATATTAAAAGCTAAAATAGTAATGATGATGATAATTTTTTTCATAAAAAAATATTTAGGCCGTAACATACGTATTAATTCTGTAGGAAATCTGTGTAAAATATATATCAAAAACGGAGAGCTTAGAAAGCTCTTCAGCTCAATTCGAGTGATCAGAAACTTATCTTTGCCAAAATATCTCTGATGGCATTAAGCAAAAAAAATGTGGACCCGAAGCTTACTCCTGTCATTCATACCAGGATTTCTAATTTTTTAAAAAAATTAAGTTCTCTCGGTCCACTAACCCCGTTTATTCTTTTCATATTCCTTTCACTATGTATATTTTTCATCTTTCGTTTGGGACTAAGCATAGCATATGGCCAGCGTATAATTGTGCAACATGATTTTTGGTATATGTATTTTATCGGTGTGCGCATGGACATGATCATAATCAGCTATTTTTTATTCCTGCCATTCGCATTTTTCCTGTTGTTACCCAAAAGCATAAATAAATATTTAAAGTACTTTTGGATTTTGTATTTCACCCTATTGATCGATGTCATTTTTTTCCTGGAGATGGCAACCATTCCCTTTTTGAAACAATTCGATCTGCGCCCGGATAGAATTTTTATCAAGTACCTGGATAATATTAATGAGGTGGCTGGTACGGTCTGGAAAGCTAATGGCTTTGAGCTCATTATTACCATCATCCTTTTAATATTTGTTCATTGGTTTTGCTGGCGTTCATTTAACCGGATCATAACCAATTATGTTTCGTTCAAATGGCCGCGCCGAATGATAGCGTTTGTGGTTGGTGGTGTGCTATTGTTTATTTGTGCCCGTTCGAGTTTTGGCATAAGGCCCGCAAATATCAGTACAGCTTACTTTTCTGAAAATAAGCTGGTTAATGAGCTTACGCTGAATTCCACCTATTCTATTTTTTACGCCGTTTACAGTCAGGCAAAAGAAAAAGATCCTTCAGCTGTCTATGGGGATATGTCGGAGGAGGCAGTATTCAACCGGGTAAAGAACAAAACTTATATACCTGATTCACTTTTCATCAAGTCAACAATTCCTTTTTTACATAAGCAATATTCCGCGGTGAAGCAGTCCAGGCCAATGAACGTAGTGATCTTGCTGGAAGAAAGTTTAGGAGCCGAATATGTGGGCTGCCTCGGGGGCTTACCTCTCACACCAAATTTTGACAGGCTTAGTAAGGAGGGATTGCTTTTTAGTGATCTTTACTCGACGGGTACAAGAACTGTAAGGGGAATTGAAGCTACTGTTTGCGGTTTCCTTCCTACACCCGGAAGCAGTGTTGTGAGTCTTGGGTTATCGCGTACAGGTTTTTTTACTGCTGCGCAACTGTTTTCCAAGTATGGTTACGCCACGGAATTTATTTATGGCGGGCAAAGCAATTTTGATGAGATGCGCTCTTTCTTTTTGGGAAATGGATTTCAGAAGATATATGATGAACCGACTTTTGAAAAACCCGTTTTCAAGGGAACCTGGGGCGTTTCTGATGAAGACCTGGCAATTAAAGCCGACCAGGTTTTTGATGCGCATGGCGACAAACCTTTTTTTGCACTTGTCTTAAGTACGAGCAACCATTCCCCGTTTGAATTTCCTGATTACCGGATCAAACTCTATGACCAGCCAAAAAGTACAGTCAATAACGCAATGAAATACGCGGACTATTGTATCGGAAAGTTATTTGAACTGGCTAAAACATCTGATTATTATAAGAATACTATTTTCCTGGTTGTTGCAGACCACAATACCCGGGTATTTGGAAATGATTTTGTGCCGGTAAATAAATTTCATATACCAGGATTGATGATAGGTTCCGGTATCCAACCCGGAGTGTATGAAAAAGTGGCCAGCCAGGTAGACCTCTTGCCAACAATCCTCCATTTTGCGGGGATAGATACAGAACATCCGATGATCGGGAGAGATCTGCTTGCTGTGCCAAAAAATGATCCAGGACGATGTTTCATGCAATATGGTATGAATTATGGCTATATGGTCGGTGACAGTGTTGTCGTATTAAAACCATATCAGCAACCCGTGGGGTTTTTATACAACAGAAAAACACTTCGGCTTACACCCGTTCCCGTTAGTGGGGAGATGAAAAAAGATGCACTGGCACATTCATTACTGCCGTGGGACCTGTATAAATCAAAGCAGTACAGGGTTCTGTGATTGTGTGCAATGAAATACAGTTTTTAGAAAATGAAGGATAGTCAATCAATAATGATATCAATTTTAAAAGAGTGTAATGATCACTGAATATCCCTTGACTCGACATTTATTATTGTAAGCTTTGCAATCGAGTGATGCTGGTCAATATGATCATTTAATGGAAACTGCTGCTCGTTTAAAGCTCTTTTTTGTTCCAAGAAAGCGTAGACCCGCATATGCATGTAATTCCAGTGTGCTGTCAGAATTAATTTGTGCGGATGCATTGTATGTATTTTCATTCGAGGGATCATGTACAACACCTTTTTGCCAGGTTCTGGTTTTAGTATCATATGCTAGCTTTTCAAGAATAATAAATCCCACAGGCTTTTTTTTATCATTATCCTTTGACCAAACTATCCGTCCTTTATATTCCTGGCCGCTCTTGTACACTTCAATGATCACATTTTCTTTTGGCACATTGATCCATCGGCCTACAATACGATCACTATCATGCTGGCTATATGCGATAAATGCCCAACAAGAAAAAATTATTGTTATATATATTCGGTTCATCCTACCAGCTTTTAAAATATTTTAAGTCGGCATCAAGGGTGATGAATGCCGGGTTATACAAAATAACCATTCGAAACACACGCCAAAGAAAAGAAACAATGCAAGATTACTGTCTAACCAAAGAACTACCTGAATTTGTATGCAATTCCTGGCTCGATATGATCTACATTATATTGCATTTGAAACGAAACGGAATTTTTTGCCTGCCGGGGAGCTTTAATTTTCGCATACCGGTGATAGTTATTCACAATAAGCTTTCCGGTATAGTGGCCTAAAATTGAACCAACGACGATATCTGTTAGCCAGTGCTTGTTCTCAGTTATCCGGCTCGCTGCTATGAGAGAAGCAGCAGAATAGGAGACAATTGGCACCCAAATAGTATTTTTATATTCCATTGCAAAGACTGTAGCAGCCGCAAAAGCTACAGTGGCATGGCCTGAAGGAAACGAGCTATTAGATCTTCCGCCATTGTAATCCCTCGAGGTATTGCCAAACGGCCCCATAAAACGAGGTTCGGCTTCCGTATTTTCGTCATAGTAATTAGGCCTTGTCCGTCCGGAGAGGAATTTCGCTACCGCTTCTATTACTCCTCCAGTAATATATGATTGCGTCGCAAGCAAAGTAGTATTTGCAAGCTTATGATTTTTAAATACAAAACCATAAGTCCCCAGGGCAGCAAGTGTATAGGTTTCATATCGTCCCCCGAAATTTGTTATGTATTTTCCGACTTTAATTACCCCTGGATTTTTATTACGGAAACGGAGGGCCTCTTGCTGTACGGACTCATCGGCAAAAAATAAAAGGGCAGTACCACCAGCAAGTATCCCTAATTTTCCGAAATCTTTTTTATCCATGTGTAATGGCTTCGTGAATGCCTGTTTAAAATCACTTGCCAAAAGAATAAAATAAGTTTTGAATGTCAGATCCGTTTGATTATTGTAAGCTTTTTCATTTGTATTATTAACCTGGTTATTAGCGCTATCGGCTTTATGACTAAGACTATCAAGTTTTTTAACGAGAGTATCCTGCTGCGAAAACGCATTTTGAGAAATAATAAAGAAGAATAATAGTAAACCTGCTCTTGTGATCTTCATGGCTTAAATTTTATGTAAAAATTTTTTAAACACCTGACAACTTTTATATCCTCCCCGGGTTAACGAGTTAATCGTAAAGATTACCGGATTTAATATACATGCCAAATAGAAACATAAAAACTGAAGCAAATTTGAAGTTGACGGTTTTTTAAAAGGAATAAAAAACTGGAGTAAGGGCCAGATCAGAATAAACAGATTAAGATATAGAAAGCCATAAACTTCTTGGTTAAAATCGACAAATTTTTGAAGAATCTTACACTTCTAAAAAATTTTGCCTATTTACATTATGTTTGATGAATTAGGTATATATGATGGCAGTGTTATTGTAGAGACAAGAAGGGTAGAGATCTTTGTTCGATTTGATGAGTAGGAAATGGTTCCCTGAAGAAATTGCAAAGCTGAACAGGCATATCATAGTTCGTTGTTGCACAGCAGGATCTGGTTCAAGCTGTGGTGGTGCTGTAGCTTGATAAGATTAATTGAAGCATACAAGCGTTATGAAAAAACAGGCATTGATCATATTCGCCAAAAATCCGGAGCCAGGTAAAGTGAAGACCAGGCTTGCAGCTACGATCGGCAACGAAGCTGCACTTATTATCTATAATAAATTATTACATCACACTGTTTCTGTAACCAAATACCTGGCTGTTGACAAATTTGTGTTCTATTCAGATCACCTTGATCAAGACGATATTTGGAATAAAAAGCATTACTACAAAGAAATACAGCAAGGAAATAACCTGGGACAAAAAATGGAAAATGCTTTGGCTTCAACTTTTCAAAAAGGTTATGATGAAATTGTGATCATCGGAACAGATTGCCCTGGTGTGAATGCTGGAATTATAATGAATTCCTTTTCTTTTCTTCAATCACATGATGTAGCGATCGGTCCTGCAGAAGATGGTGGTTATTATTTATTGGGCATGAAAGAAATGCATCGAAATCTTTTTGAAGGCATTCAATGGAGCACTAAAACCGTTTTTTCTACAACCATCAGTAAATGTGTTGCGTTACAATTAAGCTACTCTGTGTTACCGTTATTGAAAGACATTGATGAAGAAAAGGACCTGGAAGAATTTAAATTGTATCAACTTTAAAATAGCGATTAATATTGTCTATAATGCTATCAGTGATCTGAAAAAATTAGTTATTGAAAATTGAAAGCCCATGTTCAGCATCATCATTCCAACATATAACGAAGCTGAACAGATCGCACAAACAATCAGTAAGACCCATGCTGCAAAGGGGAGGCATGAAGCAGAAATTATTGTAGTAGACGGTGGTAGCACAGATAATACGATTGCTATTGCACGTGAATGTGGGGCGACTGTATTAAAGAGTGAACGCAAAGGACGAGCAGCGCAAATGAATAAAGGTGCATCGGAAGCAAGTCATGAAATTCTTTACTTTCTTCATGCTGACAGCATTCCGCCATATGGGTTTACAACCCAAATTTTAGATGCTTGCAATAAAGGAATTAAAAGTGGCTGTTTCAGACTTGCATTTGATCGCAAACATTGGTTCCTAAATGCCAATGCGTGGTTTACAAGGTTTAATGTAAATGCTGTGCGGTTTGGTGACCAAAGTTTGTTTACTACCAAAAGTATATTTCAAAAGGCCGGTGGATTTCGAGAAGACCTGTTGATGATGGAAGACCAGGAAATAATTCACAGGCTGAAAAAATATGGAAAGTTCATAGTTATGAATGATCGGGTTATTACATCAGCCAGAAAATATTCAGACAATGGCGTATTCAGGATGCAGGGAATATTTTATCGCATATGGGCCATGTATTACCTGGGTTATACGCAGGAGGAAATGCTAAAAACTCACAGAAGACTAATCAAGCAACACAAATTGTAAATAATGAAACCGAACGATGATAGTGCAAAGCTGCCCGTAGAACAAAGGCCATTCAAGGTATTGATAATTTCAGGCCCAGACAGAAGGCAGTATAATTGTCCCGGTGTAGATAGCAAGTCAAGAACACTTAAGAAAATGGCAGAAATGTTACCGATCCGGTATTTTAAAATGAGGGCGGGAAAGCCTCCCCATGGCTCATCACTACAGATACTGGAGGAACTCGGTCTCAATAAAGATGCCACATGGCATACGAAGAAAGGAGAACGACAAAAATTAAGGGATGATGATTAGATCCATCTTTGACATATATGGCACACCTGTACTCATCGCCATCTTTCTCATCCTGTTTTTGGTTGAAGGCAAATTGGAATTAAGAAAGCGTGTCCAAAATAGAAGGAAGCGGGTATTTATCAACTTCCTCTTCTCCATTCCTGCATTTGCATTGCTCCGCATTTTATTTATTCCTGCAATGGTTTGGCTGGCAGTGAAAGATCAAACGTGGCAGATAGGATTAAATTATTTGATTGGCGCTTCTGCAGTCGTTAAATCAATTGTCGCTTTTGTATTGCTGGATTATAGCAATTATACCTGGCATATTTTACTGCACAAATTGCCTGTTCTCTGGCGTTTTCACCTGGTACATCACACGGACCTTGACCTGGATGTTTCAACTGCTTTCCGTTTTCATTTCGTAGAGATCATAGCTTCCGTATTTTTTCGTGGCGCAGCTTTGATCATTATCGGCGCATCCCCTGCTGTTGTACTTATTTATGAGATCGTTTTTGAAGCAGCTTCACAGTTTCATCACAGCAACATGAGATTGCCTTTCCACCTGGAAAAAATATTGAATTATTTCATTGTTACTCCACGGATGCACGGCATTCACCATTCCATGATAAAAAAAGAAACTGATAGTAATTACGCAGTCATCTTTTCTTTTTGGGACAGGCTACATAAAACCGTACGGTTGAACATACATCAAAATGAAATTGTAACGGGCGTTCCGGCTTTTGCACAGGAAGATCTAACAATAGGAAGATTGTTGAAATTACCCTTTACCAAAATTCCGGAATGGAAGGATAATGACCGAACGAGTAATGACAAGATGGATCAAATGAAACCGTAGCAAATCATTTATCAGCGATTATAAAAGCAATATTATTGAGGCTTCCTGTAAAACATCGATTGGGTTTTCCGATCGAAGAATGCTATGATCCCATATTCTTTTACATAATAAGACTTCCAGACAAATGCTCCGCATCCTGCACATCCACATCTGCCATAGCCGTCGGAAGGATTCTTAGATTCGATTACATTATCTTAAATCACTTCAGAACAATTGGCAAATCATATTGCCGGCTGCCATCCTTAGCACTGGATTCAAATAGTATCAGCGTTAATGTTGAATTCTCCCGCTTTTTCTGAACATCAATTGTAAAGTCAAACTTACCCCATGCCGGAGCGCCGGCATCAGTCATATGAAAACCTTTTTTTAATTCTTCATGGCCGTCTTCCACGACCCAGCTAAAGGCTGCTTCAAAA
>JBDSDG010000021.1:0-27189 GCA_039920685.1 Ferruginibacter sp. | reverse complement strand
TGGTTCCTGTAATAATGGCAAGCCAGGAATGGGACGATCATGACCGAAGCAGGAAAACACTTGCACGCGACCTTGCCATAGATTACCTCGAAAGTTGTGCCCCGAATTCAATTGTAATTTCTTTTGGAGACAATGACACCTACCCGTTGTGGTATGCACAGGAAGTGCAGGGGATCAGGCAAGACATACGTGTTATCAACAGCAGTTTACTGGGAACCGATTGGTATATCAACCAGCTAAGGTATAAGGTAAATCAAAGTGACCCGATCGATCCTATCTGGACGGCAGCACAAATTGAAGGTGCCAACCGCGATGCAATATTCAATGCTCCTAAGCCAGGGATAGATCCAAACCAATACATGGATCTTTATACCATGATGAAAGATTATGCAGGAAGCGATGATCCGGCAAAAATGGAACAAGGCAGAGATGGCAGCCCGCTTAATGTATATCCATCTAAAAAAGTATTTATCCCTGTTGATGTAAATCTTGTTAAACAAAATGGTACCGTGAACGCGAATGACAGTATTGTAAATGAGATCAGGTTCGAGATCCCTAAAGGTGTTTTATATAAAAATGATGCAGCTATTCTAAACATCATCGCTGCAAATAAATGGAGGCGGCCAATCTATTTTACTTCTCCTTATGGCGAACTGGGCTTTCAAAATTACCTCCGGCAGGATGGCCTTACCTACAGGCTTGTACCGATTGAGAATTCAGAGGTAAACAAAGATTGGATTTATGATAAGCTCATGAACAAGTTTGTATTTGGAAATGCAAATAAGCCAGGTGTTTATTTTGATGAAGAGAATCGCAGGCATTTGAACAGCATTCGTCTTGCATATGCGCAGTCGGCAGGAAGCCTGGCAGACCAGGGGGAAAAAGAGGAGGCAAAACAAATGCTCAACAGGTGTGATCAAATGATGCTGGATCAAAATATGTCTTATGGAATGGTGAGCAGAAACCAGCAGCACAACCAGATCTCATTACAATTTTTATATGCGGCATATAAGGCAGGAGATTCGGCCCTGGCTCAAAAGGTGACCCGTAGCCTGAAGAAAGATATGGAGCAGCAGATCGCCTATTACGCATCACTAAGTGACAATAGAAGAAGCAGCCTTAGCATCGAGGAAGAACGAAATGAAAATCTTATAAAGGGTATGATGCAGATGGAACAACAATTTAAAAATCAACCCCCGGCACCAGCGGTTGAAAATTCAGGGCAGTTGCAAACGACCCCTGTCAAGCCAGGTGGGAAGGATAGCCAGCGGTAATGAAATGGTTCATAATAAGAAGGTCCTGTGTTCATTCACAGGACTTTTTTATTTAACAACCCAACAAAACGGGCTTATGTTTTGTTACGTAAATTGTGATGCAAAAGTTGACCGGGGAACAAAGTTAATTTTGTTGACATACCTTTTTCAATTACATCAACTCTATCAACATTTTTTCAAAACGTTTATTTACAATGAGGAGTTTCAATTTCTCAAAATATGATCCATCAGAGAACGCTAAAAGTGATTTCGAGAAATTGCTTGATCTGTTTATGCAATTACTTACCCATACGAGTGGCGACTTTAATGAAGCAATGCAATGGCTTAATGAATTGGATAAAGAATATAAACTAACCAACAATGACTATGGTATCGGTGATTTTATACAGGATCTGAAGGACAAAGGATATATAGATGAAAATAAAGTGAGTGGTGAGATAAAGATCACTCCAAAAACAGAACAGGGAATTCGCAAAAAAAGCCTGGAAGAGATATTTGGAAAGCTTAAGAAAACCAAACAGGGAAATCACAATACATTTAAGCCAGGCAATGGAGATGAAATAAACCCGGAGACTCGCCCGTTTCAGTTTGGTGACACTATGGAGCAGATTGATTTCACTGCATCCATTCGCAATGCACAGATCAATCATGGTATCGATAGCTTTAAAATGCATGAAGATGACCTTGAGATCAGGGAAACTGATTACAAATCCCAAACATCAACGGTATTGATGATCGATATATCGCATTCCATGATATTATATGGCGAGGACAGAATAACGCCTGCAAAAAAAGTTGCCATGGCCTTAAGCGAGCTTATTCAAACGAAATATCCGAAAGACACACTGGATATTGTTGTGTTCGGAAATGATGCATGGACGATCGAAGTGAAGGACCTTCCTTACCTGCAGGTTGGCCCATATCATACGAATACGGTGGCTGGATTGGAGCTAGCTATGGACCTTTTAAGAAGAAGGCGAAATCCGAACAAACAGATCTTCATGATCACTGACGGCAAGCCAACATGCCTTAAGGTTGGCAAGAATTATTATAAGAACAGTTTCGGCGTTGACAGGAAAATATTAAGCAGGTGCCTGAGCCTTGCAACCCAATGCAAAAAACTAAAGATACCGGTAACCACATTTATGATAGCAAGTGATCCTTATCTGCAAAAGTTTGTTCAGGAGTTTACAGAAACAAATAGTGGAAAAGCTTTTTTTGCTTCTTTAGATAAACTGGGCTCCTTCATCTTTAAAGATTTTGAAAGCGGCAAAAGAAAGACCGTTTATTAGTAGATGACATCTACCCCTAGATGACATCTGCCATTCATTAAAATTACCAAATGAAAAAACTGTTTATTGGAATGATCATTGGGTCATTGATCACTTGCGGTGTTTTTTATTTTCTGGATCTAAAAAGCCAAAACGACGAAAAGGAAAATGTGAAAACATTGCTGGAATCTATTGAGAGAAAAGAAGTTGCAAATAAGAAAATGAATGAGGCCATCAATGACAGTAATGCAACATTGATAGCACATTCTCCCCTTACAATCATAGTTACTGCTACCGATGAGCTTTACTATTACCGGGAAAAGGACTGCAATAAAATTGAAAAAATAAACGCTGCATCTATCAGTGAAATTTTGGAGGAGGAAAAGAACCGGAAGAAAGAAGATGACCTGATGATCTATATAAAAACGGTAGAAGGTGCTGATTTTAAAAAGTCCATCAACCTATTGGATGCAATTGGCAGGGCCGGTATTCAGCCAGGGCATTATGCTGAAATAAATTTATCAGAAAAAGAAAAAAATTGTATCAAAAATTATAAGAAGAACTAATGACAAAACAAAAGATCAATACTTTAGGGGAACTAAAAAAGAGCGGCTATGTTTCAAGATCTATCAAAGACGAAATAAGGAACAACCTGATCATAAAGATAAAAGCCAAAGAGAATGCTTTTCCCGGAATTCTTGGCTATGAGGATTCTGTTATACCGGATACTGAAAGAGCATTGTTGAGCAGGCATAATATACTATTCCTCGGTTTGCGTGGACAAGCAAAGACCCGCATGGCCAGGCAAATGGTTGACCTGTTGGATGAATTTATTCCCATCGTTGCCGGAAGTGAGATCAATGACGATCCGCTGCAGCCGATCTCCAGATATGCTATAGACCTGATTGCTGAACACGGAGATACCACGCCGATAGATTGGCTTCACCGGAGTAACAGGTATGGCGAAAAACTTGCAACGCCGGATGTAAGTGTTGCTGACCTCATTGGTGATATTGATCCCATCAAAGCTGCAAACCTAAAGCTCAGCTTTGCTGATGAGCGAGTACTGCATTATGGAATTATCCCGCGAAGCAATCGCTGCATTTTTGTTATCAATGAATTGCCGGATCTTCAGGCAAGAATTCAAGTGTCTCTTTTTAATATCCTGGAAGAAGGCGATCTCCAGATACGTGGATTTAAATTGAGGCTACCCCTCGACGTTATGTTCGTGTTCACAGCCAACCCCGAGGATTATACCAACCGTGGCAGCATTGTGACTCCATTAAAGGACAGAATAGAAAGCCAGATCCTTACACATTATCCGAAATCTTTGGAAACCTCGCTTGCCATTACCGCACAGGAAGCATCTTTTATTGAGGCACAACATAAAAGAGTAAGTGTAAGTGACCTGATAAAACGTCTTATAGAACAGGTCGCTTTTGAGGCAAGGGGAAATGAACTGGTTGATAAAAAAAGTGGTGTAAGTGCCAGGCTCACTATTGCTGCTTATGAAAATGCTGTAAGCGCTGCAGAACGCCGGGCAATTATGAACGATGAAAAGACAACACAGGTGTGGCTCAGTGATCTTACAGGCATCATACCTTCCATTACGGGAAAGATAGAACTGGTTTATGAAGGTGAACAGGAAGGACCCTTCCAGGTTGCTTACAAATTACTTGAGCAGGCGATTAGAACACAGTTCATTCAATATTTTCCAAATCCTGATTCCTTAAAGAAAAAAAATACAAAAGCCCAACCGGTAGAAAATCCTTATAAGGCAATTTCAAGGTGGTTTGATGGTGGCAATAACCTGAATATCTTTTTAGATACGAAAGATGAGGACAAGATCCGGCTCTTATATCATGTTGATGGATTGCATGCATTGGTGAAGAAATATTTTAATTCCGCCAGTGAAAAAGAAAATGCCTTGCTGATGGAATTTGTTTTGCATGGACTTTCATCGTACTCGCTCATCAGTAAAAAGATACTGGAAGGAAAAATTGAATTTAAAGATCTGATGGGAAGTATGCTTAATACAGGATCGCAACATTATAGTGAAGAAGATTTTAACGAAGAGGATTTTAACTAATTCTACAGCGGACACGCAAAGAACTTATATGCTCTCCTTCCCCTCTCCTATTAAATAGGGGAAGGGTGGTGAGGGGGTATCACATTTACCTCCCTTTCCAACAATAATCCAAACCTTTTATCTACACTTTCAATTATCCTGGTACTCATTTCTATGATATCATTTCCGGATGCATTTCCATAATTCACGAGCACCAATGCCTGTTTTGAATGACAGCCGGCATCTCCCTTCCTATAACCTTTCCACCCGCATTGTTCTATCAGCCAGCCGGCAGCAAGCTTTACATTTCCATTTGAAAGATCATAGCCAATTATCCCCGGGAATTTATTTTTTAAATTTTGATGCAGTTCATTACTTATCTCCGGATTCTTAAAAAAGCTTCCTGCATTGCCTATCACCTTTGGGTCTGGCAATTTACTGGTCCTGATATTGATAACGGCCTGTGCAATATTTTGTATGGTTATACCTGCATTCATTTTTTCAAGCTCTTCTTCAATCGCGCCGTACGAGGTATTGAACACAGGTTTTTTCAATAACCGAAATGTAACAGAAGTTATGATGAACCTTCCTTTATATTTATTTTTGAAAACACTTTCACGATATCCAAAACCGCAATCAGCTTTATGAAATGTTTTCAATTCATTTTTTTCCATATCGAATGCTTCCAAAGATTCAAACACATCTTTTATCTCCACACCATACGCGCCGATATTCTGCATAGGCGAGGCGCCAACATTACCAGGTATAAGTGCCAAGTTTTCAACCCCTGCATAATTGTTATTCAAACAATATTCAACAAAGACATGCCAGTTCTCCCCTGCACCGGCGCGAATAAAAACATACTCTGCATCTTCATTTATTTTTTCAATTCCAGTTATTTCATTCTTAAGTACGGTCCCATCAATATTTTTAGTGAACAAAATATTACTACCTCCTCCAAGTATGTAAGTTTGAGATTTGAGGTTTGAGGTATGAGGTTTGAGGTTTGAGGTTTGAGGTTTGAGGTTTGAGGTTTGAGGTTTGAGGTTTTGAAGAATCTCTTGGAGCTCCTCAACACTTTGAAAAGTTGAGAACTGTTTTGCATAAACATCTACACCAAATGTGTTGAACTTTTTAAGCGATATATTTTGTTGGATCATTTTAATAGTTTGTTCCACTAATTGGTATCTACATCTGCAATAACGTTGACAGACCTGAATTGCTTTTCTGCCAGTAATAAATTTATATGATTTTGGATAACCTTTTTATAGACCAGGCTCATTCCAGGCTCCTTGGGAAGTTTGATCAGTAACTCCGATAAATACTGGCTTCTTACCCGGCCTATAACAGGTGTTGCAGGGCCTACAACATAATCTTTCAGGTCCTGTCTTAACAAGGAGGATAGTTTAGCAGCAGCCCCATCTAAAATATTTTTATCCTTATGCTTTAACGTTAGCATTACGATCCTGCTGAAAGGCGGATAAAAAAATTCTTTCCTCCCGGCGATCTCATATTCATAGAACTTTTTATAATCGTGCTCCTGTACCATTAATATCACGGGATGTTTAACATTCACAGCTTGAATGATCACTTTGCCTTGGTCATTTTTTCTCCCCGCCCGGCCACTTACCTGTTCCATTAACTGGAATGCACGTTCATTCACCCTGAAATCAGCAAAGCTTAGCAATCCATCGGCATCTAAAATTCCAACAAGGTTTACATTATCGAAATCAAGGCCTTTAACTACCATCTGTGTTCCAACCAGAATATCCAGCTTGCGATGCTCAAACTGTTGTATCAAACTATCATGCGCAGTCTTTCCGCGAACACTATCAACATCCATTCTTGCGATCTTATAATTTGCAAAATCATCTTCCAATTGTTCTTCGATCTTTTCAGTTCCGAAATTCTTCTCCAGCCAGCTGTTAGTTCCACAAGCGGGGCACGTTATTAATTTAGGATATGTGCTTCCGCAATAATGGCAATGTAATTTATTGCTGTATTTATGTAAAGTAAGTGATACATCACAATGTGTGCATTGAGGAATGAAACCACAAACTCCGCAAATGAGATAAGGATTGTATCCGCGCCTGTTTTGAAAAAGTATGACCTGCTTATGCTGATCCATTGATCGCTGGATGGCCTCTTTAAGTTGCGGGCTGATCATTACTTTACCCTTCTGCACAACCTGTCTTGTATTGATGATGTCTATTTCAGGCAATTTAATGCCGCCATATCGCTCTGCGAGGAATACCAAAGCATATTTGTTCTGAAGTGCATTATAATAGCTTTCTAAAGAGGGAGTAGCACTTCCTAATAATACTTTAGAGCCATTGCCAAATAAAGATGCATAGTAAATTGCCGCATCCCTGGCATTGTACCTGGGAGCCGGATCCTGCTGTTTGTATGAAGCATCATGTTCCTCGTCAACAATTATTAAACCCAATTCCTTGAACGGCAGGAACAATGCGCTTCTTGCCCCAAGAATAATTTTTAATTCTCCTGCCCGGATCTTATTCCATATCTCGATCCGTTCCTGGTCATTGAATTTGGAATGATAGATTGCGATATTGCCACCAAAATTTTTTTGCAGCCTTCTTACGATCTGGGTTGTTAGTGCGATCTCAGGCAACAAGTAAAGCACCTGCTCGCCTTTCTTATAATACTCTTCGATCAGCTTAATATACAATTGTGTTTTGCCACTTCCTGTAACGCCGTGTAGCAGGCAAACACTTTTTTGCATGAATGCATCCCGTACTTCTTCAAGTGCCTTCTGTTGGGCTGGATTCAGCTCAAAATCAATATCAACATTTTTTGGCAGCGAAAGTATCCTGTCAATACTTCGTTTTTGTACGATCAAAATGTTCTTATCCGACAACCCTTTTAATTGTGCAGCAGATGCTCCTGATTTTTTTAACAATGAAGCCTGGGTAACTTCGCCTTCAGTTTTTGAGAGATGAACGAAGGCAAGGAGTAATTCCATTTGTTTTGGTGCACCTTTCCAATCATTCAGCAGTTTTGACAATTCATCATCATTGTTTAATTGTGGATTTAGGATCACATAACTTTCCTTTTTCGCTTTATACCGTTCATTCATCAACTCATAAATGAAGCAAATTTTTTTCTCGATCAGTTTTTTTACAACAGGATAAACATGAATCACATCCAGCACCTGCTGTACTTCGGTAAGGTGTAACTGTTTTTTTAGTAACAATGCTTCCGCAACCAAAAATTCATCATCCGATAAATTAGAAAAATCATCACCGGCTTCCTCATTAAAGATCAATATGGTTTCACTGCTTAGCTTAAAGTTCGCAGGTAGTGCAGCTGCCATCACTTCACCTTCGGAACACATATAATACTTACTTATCCAGTTCCAGAGTTTTAATTGCTGTTCAAATAACAGGGGGCTGTCATCCAGAATATTAATGATGGGCTTTGTCTTATAACCTGGCTTCTGTTGTGTAAGGCACCTGATTATGCCTGCATATTTTTTATTCTTTCCAAAAACCACTTCTGCACGGCAGCCAGGAACTGCCTGTTCGATTAAATGTCCGGGTATGGCATATGTATATACTGTGGGCAGTGCAAGTGGTAAAATCACTTCTGCCCAGACCTTTGTTTCATTTTCGATAAAAGCTATTTCATTCGCATCGTCCATTGTGTTTTTTACTTATCCAACTTGCTTTGTATTTTATCAAGCCGGCTTCCATGCGCTCATAAACTTTTTGTTTTAATTCTTTTACTTCTTCAGGTTTAAAATCTTTGACACATATCTCCTCCAAAAATACCGAGCGTGACCGTCCCGGAGATAATGAAAAGATACTTTTATAGCTGAGCCTGTCAAATGCATCTAAAAACAAAACAGGCTTCACCGGTATACCTGTTTCAATGGCGATCCTGAAGGCACCATCATAAAATTCTTTCAACGGATTACCAGTCATATTAAAAGTGCCTTCCGGTGCAATAACAACAGAAATATTCCTTCTTAATAAAGATTTCAAGGTTTTTACACTTTCTTCACGATTTTGAGAATCTGAACGGTCTACCATTACAGTAGCAGTTTTGTAGATGAATCCAAATACAGGAACTTTTGAAATTTCTGCTTTGGCCAGGATCCGGACGCGGTATTTTCGAAACGTAAGCATCAATATAGGGATATCTATATATGAAATGTGGTTGAAGACAAAAACTGCAGGGCTTTTGGGATCCGGAACCTGCTCGTATATGTTTTCATGATGCATTCCCCAGCAAAAAAGGCCGGCATCTGCCCAGAATGCACATATTTTGTAAACTGCGTTCCCTCCCCTGACCTTACCGAAAAAAGAGGCACCAATGATCAACGGGAGCAAAAGGAACATAAAGAACAGGAATATTGCAAAGCCGTATATACTATATATGTATTGCAGGAGCCGTTTCAAATACCTCATAAATAGCACGAATATATATAGATTATCAGTTTTTGAGGGTTATACAGGGAATTGTCCCGTTAGCAGAATAGGCGGTAATGTAAAAAAGATTCCAAAATCTATGACTAACTGGGTATAAATCCTTACTTTTGCCGTCCTAAATTTAGGTATGATATGTTAGCAATAGTTAAAATCGCAGGTCAGCAATTTAAAGTAAAAGCCGGAGACAGCTTATACGTTCCCCACATTGAGGGAAAAGCAGGAGATTCAGTTGAATTTTCTGATGTGTTGATCACACATAACGGTGATTCCGTTTTAAGTGGAACAAATGTAAAGGCAGTTGTAAAAGCGGAGATCCTTTCCGACCTTATCAAAGGTGATAAAGTCATCGCTTTTAAAATGAAAAGAAGAAAAGGCTTCCGTAAAAAACACGGACACCGTACTCAGTATACGCATATAAAAGTAACTGCAATCGCTTAATTGATTTTTGAAATTCAATATTCAAAATTCAACATTTAAAATAATACAAGATGGCACATAAAAAAGGTGAAGGTTCAGTAAAGAACGGACGTGATTCACAAAGCAAAAGGTTAGGCGTAAAAATATTTGGCGGACAAGCTGCTACCGCAGGAAATATTATTATTCGCCAACGCGGAACGGTTTATCATCCTGGTAAAAATGTTGGTGTGGGAAGAGATTTTACAATCTTCGCATTGACAGATGGAGTTGTAGAATTCAGAAAAACAAAGGGAGATAAGACCTTTGTGTCTGTTACTGAGGCAGAAGCAACTGCGTAATTTTTTTAATATTTTTTTTGGTAGTTTCAAAATAGTATATATTTTTAAGTATTATTTACTAACCAATTAAATTTTAAAAAATGGCAACAAAGAAAAAAGCTGCAAAAAAAGCTGCTCCTAAAAAAGCAATGGCTAAGAAAGCTGCTCCTAAGAAAGCTGCAAAAAAAGCTGCTCCTAAAAAAGCTGCAAAAAAAGCTGCTCCTAGAAAAGCTGCAAAGAAAGCTGCTCCTAAAAAGAAGTAAGCGCTGCTTAGTTAGAAAGCAAAAGATAATAAGTCCCGGTTTTACCGGGACTTTTTTTATTCCTTTAAAACACTTGCCAGCAGTACATTTCATAAAATTTTATTGTTTTAATTTAAGCAACTAATATTTACATTTGATCATGGATAATTATAAGATTGCAGACTCATTTTCATTGCTTGCAAAGCTGATGGACATACATGGAGAAAATAGTTTCAAATCAAAATCATATGCTTCTGTTTCTTTTGCAATTGAGAACTTAACGGTGCAATTGACAGAGCTTCCTGCCGAAAAAATTCCTGGTTTAAAAGGTATTGGTGCATCATCAGCACAAAAAATTAATGAGCTTCTGGAAACAGGTCAATTGAAAATTTTGGAAGAATTGACAAAAAAAACACCTCCTGGAGTCCTGGAGATGTTAAATATTAAAGGCATCGGTCCGAAGAAAATCAACACCATTTGGAAAGAAATGGAAATTGAAAGTGTTGGTGAATTGTTGTACGCATGTAAAGAGAACCGGTTAAAATTATTTAAAGGCTTCGGCGAAAAAACACAACAGAATGTAATCGATACGATAGAATTTTATTTTAAGAATAAAGAGAGTCACCTCTATGTTCATGTGTCATTAATTGCGCACCAGGTTGAAAGTTTTATTCGAAAGATCTTTCCAAAAAAACGGATTGCGCTCTCTGGTAATTTTGTTCGACAGGATGAAGTAATTGATGCATTGGAATTCGTAGTTGAGGCAAGTGAAAAAGAAATAGAAAATGTGATGATATTAACTGATGGATTCACTTTAAAGGAAAAAGGGGAAGACAGCTTTATTTATGCTACAAGTGCCGGAGTGGATGTACAATTGTATTGGAGTGAGAATGCTAGTTTTTTAATAAAATTGTTGAGAACATCATCAACAGAAGTTTTTTATAATGCCCTTATGGATGCCGTTAAAGGCTTAGATCTACATATCCTGGCAAATGAAGAAGAATATTTCAAAAAAGCGGGCCTTCCATTCATTCCGTATTGCCTGAGGGAAGATCCCGCAGTTATTGAACTGGCAAAATCCGGAAAACTACCGTCGCTGGTGCAGCATGCAGATATAAAAGGCATCATTCATTCCCATAGTAACTGGAGCGATGGCAGCAATACCATTGAGGAAATGGCAATGGCCTGCATTGGTATGGGCCTGGAATACCTGGTGGTAAGTGATCATAGCCGTTCAGCATTCTATGCCCAGGGACTTAGTGTTGAGCGTATCCGGGAACAGCACATTTATATTGATGAGTTAAATGAAAAAATGAAACCATTCAGGATCTTTAAGAGTATAGAATCGGATATTCTGAATGATGGCAGCCTTGATTATAGTAATGAAGTACTGGCAACCTTTGACCTGGTTATTGCTTCCGTACACAGTAATATTAAAATGACCGAGGAAAAAGCCATGGCAAGGTTAATAAAAGCAATAGAGAATCCTTTCACTACTATATTGGGACATATGACAGGAAGATTATTGCTTAGCAGACCAGGATATCCTGTTAATCATAAAAAAATAATAGATGCATGTGCGGAAAACAATGTTGTTATAGAACTTAATGCGCATCCAAACCGTCTGGATATGGATTGGCGGCATATTCAATACGCACTTGAAAAAAATGTCCTGATCTCTATCGACCCGGATGCACACTTTATTCATGGATTAGAAGATATAAGATATGGTGTACTTGTCGCTCAAAAAGCAATGCTCACTAAGGAAAACAACCTAAGCAGTTTTGGATTAACGGACTTTGAGGAATTCCTGAAAAAAACTCGTTTAAGCCGTTTAAAAAACGTTTAAGTGGTTTAAACAATAAAGATTTTAAACCTTTGGTTTCTTAATCGTTTGAAACCTCTTAAACATCCGGAACATTTTAAATGATCACGGCTATTGGCAATTGCACAAAAAAACTGGTTCCTACGTCCGTATTTGTCTCAAACCATATTTGTCCTTTCGCTTGCTCAACAATTCTTTTACACATTGCAAGACCAAGGCCTGTACCAGAAGTTTTGGTTGTAAAATTTGGTGTGAATATTTTAGAACGAATATCTTCCGCAATGCCCATTCCATTATCCGTTATCTTCAAAATGACATTTTTATCTTCAATAGATTCAGCAATATCAACTTTTGCCATTGAATGCTCAGGTATTGCCTGGAGGGCATTTAAGATAAGGTTTGTAAACAGGCGATTGATATGAGTTTTATCAGCTTCGATAATAATTTTTTTAGGCAGGATTACCGAGTTGATCTGGAGCCTGTCATTGGATGCATACAAGTGTAAGACAGTGGTCAATGCTTCATTCACATCAAAAAACTCTTTTTTGGAATTTTCAATATTCGCAAATTGGCTAAATTCTCCGGCGATCTGGCTGAGGTGATCGATCTGCTCAACAAGTGTGCGGGCAACACTTTCGGTAAGCTCTTTTATATTCGGTGCATTGCTTTCAATTGACTTTTGTAAAAACTGCATGCTAAGCTTCATTGGCGTTAGCGGGTTTTTGATCTCGTGTGCAACCTGTCGTGCCATTTCTCTCCATGCTCCCTCACGTTCTGTTTTAGCAAGTGCCATTGCACTCTCATCAAGTTTACTTACCATTTTATTGTATTCTGCAACGAGCTCTCCCAATTCATCATCACGTTTCCATTCAATGTATTCATTTCTTTTCTCCAGGTTGATCTTTTTCATTTTATCACTGATAACGGCAAAGGAATTCGTGATCCGGTTAGTGATAAATAGTGCAACGATACCTGCTATTATAAAAATGAATGCATTCAGGTTAATAATGGTAACAAGGAAGTTTGATATCTCGTTCTTTAAGTTACTTTCCGATGTGAAATATGGAATGTTGAGGTATGCATAATTATTTCCTGCTGCATCGATCACAGGGACATAGTTGCTCACGTAATGTAACTCTCCAATGCGCTCCTTTTGAAAGAACTGAACTTCATTTTGGTTATTCAAATGATAATAAGCACGGGGTTCCATCTTTGTACTCAATACACCTTTTATATAAGGTAACGGCAAAGAAGAAACGTTTAAGTTTCCCTGCAGATCATACAGGTTAACATCTATACCATGTATCTCCGAGATCTTATTGATCACGGATTCCAGGTTGTCCTGGTAATTCCTGTCACCTCTATTCAGTGTATCGTCCATACGCCAACCATTACTAATTGATTTCTTCACTTCATTCTCCATGATGTGTATGGTACGGCTGAGTTTTTCCCTGTTGTTGTTCTCATACCTGCTGATAAAGAATAAGATGGTAGCGCCACCGATCACAAGAAATGAAAGCACACTAATAAAAATGATGGTTCCATGGATCTGGTTTCGAATGGAAAGCTGCCAATGGCTTCTTAGCTTGTCTATTTTCAACCTTGACCTTATAATAATATTGATGAGCCAGAATATAGCTGTCAGCACAAGGAATGCACAGAATAAATAAGAGAACAAAGTAGCCGATTCAATAGACAAGCTATTCTCCTTGGCGATCACAACCATCTTATCTGCACCAGACCGATACCACAGCTCATTATAGTTTTGCTTGGGCCTGATAAAAAACTGTCGGGGTGGAAAGCTTTCTTTCACCAAAGTAGTTGCAAACGGATAATCATTGTGGCTACTGATCAGTTTCCAGTTATTATAAATTGCAAACGCATACAAAGAAGAATTCTCAATAGAATTATTATGTCCCCGGCTGAACAATTCAGGAACCAGAGTTTCGTTCTTAAACTTTTTTGGACTAGCCAATACAAATACATATCCTAATAATTTACCGGAAGTATCCGTTAATGTCTTTTTACTGATATAGCTAAACCTGTCATAAGCTTCATCATAATAATAAAGGTCGGGGATACGCGTCGGCTTTGTTTGGGTTTTTAAGATCGTGTTCAATTCGTTATATGCCTGGGGATCCTTATTAAAAAGTGGCTTCTCATCAGCAGTGTATGTAAATATCTTGGTTGCATATTTATTTGTATAGCCCGAAAAGTTCCCGTTTATCAAACTGTCTTTGAATGCGTGGTTAGATTGCTCCGATCTGAACTTGTTAAACTTCAGCGATAAATAATTCGCTCTGAAGTCGGTGAGCATAGTATTTAACAGGATCTCATTCGAAGGGTCTGCTTTTGTAGACAATATTTCCGCGTAATGACGACGGTTACGCAATTCCCGTTCATTATTCTCAACAATTATTATGGTAGTTATAGAGATCGAAAAGAAAAAAAGCCAAAAAACCAATTTAGATGAAATGATCCTGGAAGCTAATAAATTCAAATAGGTGCTGTTTAACAGGAACAGGAACAACATAAGCCAGATCAAAATATATACTTCAAAACCACCAGACATTTGACCAATACTAAAACTCATGGCTAGTAACCCTGCTACAGCAACAAATAAGAAAAGTGATACAAAATTCTTTGGGAAAAAAGGCTTGACCATGTATAACAATATCTGGCAAAGAAAATAATAGCCGATTGCCAGGCAGCATAAAACTATGAACCCAATAGCACTGTAAATATTTAGTGAGAAAAAGTTAATAACGTCAAAGGATATCTGCGAATCTGCAACTAAGGACCGGATGATATAACTTCCCTGGTAAGTAACACCCAGCAAAACCAAGCTAACAGCAGCAAGTAAGATCCATTTTATAAAGCCGTAATTAAACTGCAGTTCAATATTTTTTTCCTGGAGCTTGTCCCGCATGAATAATACAAACCAGACAAACAATAACGAATTTATCAACAGGTCGCCAAGTGACCGTAATATAAAACCGGAACCATAGATAGCGGGATCAAACAATTCAAATTGCCTGAAATTCATTGGTACAGGGTAAAAATATCCAATTGCCCTCAGACCGATCACCAATGTCAAAAACACAACGATTCCGAGCCAGAAATTCCGGGATGCAATAAAAGATGCAAATAAATGAATGAACAAAAAAATGATGAAGGTGGCCAGCAGCCTTAGTGCAACTGAAAAAATATTATTCCTGTAATTCGGCTCGCCGGCGATCTCATACAGGTAAAACCACGTGTTACCTTCAGTTGACTTTACTGCAAGACCCTGCGCCGGTGATGTTGAAAGATCGTAATTTAATGAAAGCGATTCATCATTTACAAATCCGTTCCGTAAATAATCGGTCGATATAATATAATTCCATTTTACAGGGATAAGACCAAGTATCTTTATATTTTCTACCTGGTATCTTCTCCATACGTAATAACCATTTTCTAATTGTATGAATCCTGAATTCTGTGTTGCATATAACAAAGAAGGGAAAGGTAAAACCTGTTGCGTATTCCAGGAAATTAATTCCTCATGTCCCGAGCTGTCCGGAGCATAGAAGAATAAAAAATATTTTTTCGAGGTGAGCCGCTTTAAAAATGCCTCATCGTATTTTCCTCCTACAACCTTTTTAATAAAGGCCGTATCAGCTGCAACTTTTTGGAGGTCTATTTCCTGTTTTTGAATATAAGAACTGATCTTGCTTTGAACCGTATATACAGAAGCATTTGCCGACCAATAATTATCCACAATAAACGATAACGTAACCAGCCAGGCCGCCAAAAGCAGCAGGTATGCATTCATTTTCAGAAAGTGGCGTAGTGTTGATCGTTTTTGCAAATATTAAAGCCGGTTTTTGTTTATTGATTTTTATCTGCCTTTTTTATATTATTCCATAAAGCATCCATTTCCTGGAGTGACATATCATGTAAAAATTTATTTTGCAGTGCGGCTTCCTTTTCCATTTTTGTGAACCGGTCGATGAACTTTTTGTTTGTTCGTTCCAATGCATTTTCTGCATCCAGCCTCAAAAACCTTGCGAAGTTTACGAGTGAGAAAAAAACGTCTCCTAATTCATCTTCCATCCTATCGTGGTCATTTGAAAGAACAGCTTCCTGCAATTCGACCATTTCTTCGGAAACCTTATCCCATACTTGCTCCCGGGTGTCCCACTCAAAACCTACCTGCTTCGATTTTTCCTGAAGCCTCATTGCTTTTACCATTGATGGGAGGGATTTCGGAACACCGCCTAATACAGAAGTCTTGCCTTCCTTTAGCTTTATTTTTTCCCAATTTTGTTTTACATCTTCATCGTTTTCAACAATTACATCTCCGTAGATATGTGGATGGCGTACGATCAGCTTTTCACAGACACCATCAATAACATCCTGTAGTGTAAATTGGTTTTTCTCGGTTCCTATCTTTGCATAAAACACAATATGTAATAACAGGTCGCCTAACTCCTCTTTTATACCTTTATAATCTTCTGCAGAAACTGCTTCGGCAAGTTCATATGTTTCTTCTATCGTAAGCTGGCGAAGAGTCTGAATAGTTTGTTTCTTATCCCAGGGACATTTTTCCCGAAGTTCATCCATTATTTTTACAAGACGGTCAAAATCATTATCAACAGGAGGCATTTTATCACATATTTAATAAAGAGAAAAATGAAAAAGCAACGAATAATAATAAAATTATAAAGAACATGATGAAATTTAACAGGAGGTATTTCATTATAGTTTTTCCCCTCCGTTGGCAATAAAAATTACGCATCGCCTTATACTCATAAAAGAAAATATAAGCATACACCGCGATAAGCACATAGGTCAGCCAATCCCAATGCAATTGGTCCTTTAACTGGTTCAAGCCCAAAATCAGCAGCAAGACTATAAAAACAAAAACATATAAATGAGTGCTGAATATAACATGATTAGAGTAATAAAAATTCTTTCTCCTTATGTAAAGCAATTTAAGGATCAACGCAAAGATCGGCAGGGAAACAAAAAGCATTTGAGGGAAACTATGTACCACTGAACTTATGAAGCCCGATAATATCTTATTACGGTCATGCTGATATTTTTCGTTCAATTCAATTTGCTTGTATGTAAGCCTTCTCTCTATCCAATTGTGGTCTTTCCCGGCTTTCAATGCAGAATCATACTGCGCTTTTGAATTGTATTCGTTGGGTGTTATTTTAAACCCGGAAGATTGAACTGTATCTGTATAATTTTTAAATTGTTGTCTTGACATGGGGACATCATCATTTACTTCCTTTGTAAATTCCGCAAATTCTGTACTGTCCATTTTATTAATTGCCGAAAGTTTTTTCCCGTTATACTTCGTTTCAATATTCTGTATATTAAATTTGTTGACAGAAAAAAAGATCAGGAAGAAAATAGCCGATGTAAAGACATACATTCTTATCGGGTTCAGGTAACTTGCCCGCCTGCCAAGCACATATTCTTTCGTTACAAATCCAGGTTTCGTTATTAAATATTTAACTGTTTGAAAGAACATACCATCGAAGTGAGTAATATCATTGAAGAAATGTGTTACAAGATGCCATGCTGTTTCATGGGGCTCAATGTTCTCCTGGCCACAGTTCTGACAATACTTTCCCAACACCTCTGTATTGCAATTAAGGCAATTCGTTTCTTTCCTTTGTTTATAGTGACTCAAATGAAAATAATTTTGTTAAAAATAACAAAGTTTAGGCGCATGTTTAATAAAGCCATAATTTACGGGCTAACTTTGAAACAATGAATTGTAAACAGGCTTTAATGAAAAAATTTGTTGGCATTTTTTTTATATCATTCACTTGCATTCTAACTTCAAAGGCACAATTCTATTATAGGGACATTATTAGCAACAAGCAACTTTTACAAGAAATGAGCCTGCTCCGGGAGAAGAAGTTCCGAACAATTAAGATCAGGAGCGTTGAACAAGATGGTACCGAGAGTGAAGGTTTTTTTTGTGAAAAGAAAATATCAAAAAATTATCGGGCATCGGAGTTGTTTACCCGCTCAGATGTTACAGGCGCTTCGCTATTTACTTCTTATTTTGATGAAAAAGGAAGGCTTTGGCAATCACGTGACAGTTCTGCACTCCTGCTCACTGTAAATAACTATTCTTACGATGATCAGAACAGGATCAAAAGTATAGCCTCTTCGGTAAAATCCTCAGATGATGATTTCACTACTGAGATCTACGAGGAACATATTTATAAACATAACGGTAAGGATCTTCCGGAATCTATGGTAAGAGTGAAAAACAGGTATGACAGTACTTTGATCCTTTTCTTACCTGATGAAAAAAATAATATCGGGATAGAAAAAGATACAAAAACGGGGAGTAAGTACTATTATTATTATGATGAAAAGAACCGGCTTTTAGATATTGTGCATCCAAGCGAATATAAAGAGAAGCTTTTACCTGATTACTTATTTGAATACAACAATGCCGGACAGGTTTCGCAGATGACCAGCACCGAAGACGGTGGCAGTTATTATTACACCTGGAAATATTCTTATGATAACGGTCTTCGCACCAGGGAAAAATGTTATTCAAAAGAAAAAAAATTAATGGGAACGATAGAATACGAATACAAATAGCCGCTACTTTAACGACGTCCTATCCATCCAATCAACTTCCTTCTTTGTTGTGAGCGCCTGGATAACTCCAACAATAAAAAAAATAGCAACATTTATTGCAAGAAAGATCATGTCATAACTGCGATACATTCCAATCGCCGTGTATGTATGCTTGTAAAAGGTGACTGCGTCCAGGCAGATAAATGTTATCCAGGAAATGAGGGCAAGGGAAAAAATAGTATACGATATCCAACGAACAGCTGTATTCGGATGAGTTGAAGTTCGCTTAAAATAAACAATGTAGCAGGCGATGAATAATGCAGCCGGAATCAAAAGGATGAATATCATATAAGCATAGGTGATCCATGTTACATTACTCACTAAACCAAACAGAAATTTTATTCCAAGCAATATTAGAATAAGTGCAAGGATCAGCCCTATTAATGAAAAAAACAGCGTTCCAAACAAGCGCAGGTATTTTCCAAAACGATCATCCATAATTATAGTTTACCTGCGTTCAATTCTTAAAAATAGCTCATGTTTGTTTTAGGCGTTAGTTTTAACAACGCCTGGTAGATGAGTTTAACAGTGTTATTGATATCATCTTTATGTAACATTTCAACTGTTGTATGCATATACCTGAGCGGGATGGAGATCAGCACGGAAGGGCATCCATCATTTGAATACGCAAATGATTCTGTATCTGTTCCTGTGCTTCTGCTTGTAGCTCTTAATTGTACGGGAATTTTATTTAATGATGCCACATCCTGAACGAGGTTCAATAATTTATTATGAACTGCCGGGCCATAACAAAGTGATGGGCCCTTTCCACATGCGCATTCACCTTCGATCAGCTTATTGATCATTGGAGTTGTACTGTCATGCGTAACATCCGTTACAATTGCAATATTTGGCTTGATCCTTCGTGCGATCATTTCGGCGCCACGTAATCCTATCTCTTCCTGCACAGCATTCACAATATATAAACCGAATGGTAGCTTTTTCTTATTTTCTTTTAATAATCTTGCGACTTCAGCGATCATAAAACCACCGATCCTGTTATCAAATGCACGGCCGATCAGGAAATCATTAGACAATTCATCATAGCCATCTTCATATGTTGCAACCGCTCCAATATGAATGCCAAGAGCCTCTACTTCTTTCCTGTTGCGAGCGCCACAATCCAGGAACAGGTTCTCGACCTTTGGCTGCGTTTCTTTCGAATCGCTATTTCCGATCCTGGTATGAATGGCAGGCCAGCCAAACACAGCTTTCACCAGCCCTTTTTTTCCTTGTATCAAAACCCGCATGGATGGTGCTATCTGGTGATCAACACCACCATTTCGCTTCAGGTAAATAAGGCCTTCAGGGGAAATATAATTTACAAACCAACTTATCTCGTCTGCATGTGCTTCGATCACTACCTTGAACGGTGCCGCAGGATTGATCACCCCAACGGCCGTACCATAAGGATCAGTAAAAAGCTCATCCACAAAGGGCTTTAAATAATTCATCCATAATTTTTGACCGTTGCTTTCAAACCCTGTTGGAGAGGAATTGTTGATATAACTGCGTAAAAAATCATAGGATCCTGTAGTGATCAAACTCCTGCCTTTTGCTTTTGCCATAAATTTAATTTGAATCCGCAAAATAACTAAATACTCGCAACATAAGTTGCAAGTGCTGAAAACAGCATCAAGCCATCTACTAAAAAATAATAGAAATAATAATTCTGTTTTTTTAGTGACAGCTTATAAACCAGCAGAGTTAATATCCCAGTGATAAAAAAAGCGATAACCTGCGCAGCATTATCAAAAAAATAGCGCAGCACAAGACCGGTGGCAACATATAGAATAAATATTACGCTCATGATCTTTTTTAATGTTATTGCACTCACATCAGTTGCCAGGCTTCTCAATGCATGGATCTTATCAACATTAATATCTCTTGAATCAAAAATGATACATAGCATAAGCATGAATAAAAATCTTGCAGTGAATAACAAAAGCACTGAAACATTTCCCGGATTTCCGGTTGCAGCAGGGATCATAACTGTTACATACGTCCAGGTAAGTGCCAGCACTATCGTTTTTAAAAAGCCTGCCCTTCGTGTAAAGGCCAATCTTTTGACGGGCCATAGCGGAATACTATAAAGCAATGTAAGTGACGTTGCAACCAGCATGTATGGTAATATTGCCGGCAATATCCACAGGCAATATAACATGGCAGAACCTGCAGTTGCGAAAAAGAAAAGATTAGAAAATTGCTTCAGCAGAAAAACCCGAGTTGATGTATCACCTTTAAAATAATATTTGCTGATAAGCCAATAAAAATTATAACTGCATAGGGTGGCAAAGAAAATGATAGCAAAAACAATATTATTTAAAGGCAGGTGAAGCAGCTCAAATGTCTGGTAGCAGAGACCAACAGCGCAAAAGGAAATGAATATGGAATGAGACAGGAGGAACTTTAGCCAGTTCATTAACGGCAATTAAAATATATTGGTTCGCTTGTGATCACATTGCTTTTGTTTTTGGCAAAATCCCTAACATAAATATCAAAAAATAAGGTGTCGATATGTAAATTGCCGGAAGGTAAAGCAATACACTCTAACACAGTACTGATCGAAACGGACACATCTGCTTTAAAATTACTTTTCCCCGATGCGCCAAGGTCTGGAAAGGGTAATGAATCAGATCTTCCTGTTCGGTTATTTGTTAAATATATGAATGAAGTGTCGGAGCCTGTTTTTAGTCCAAGATCGCCTTGTGCATCTGTAATACCAAATGTGATCTCAGGAATGGTTGAGCCAACTTCAACACTTGTATAATTAGGCCTAACGGATTTATACTCAATTTGTGGTTCCGTAGTAAATTTGTCCTTCTTGCAAGCACAAAAAATGCAAACAGCGAATGCTAATAAAAATGTTGTACGCATATTTATATTTTGATAACCAAATTTACTGATACAAGTTCACATATCCATCTTAAATGCCACAACTTTGCGATTGAATAATGAAAGAATTAACAGGCCATAAAGAACTGAAAAGCGGGTTATTTAAAGTAAGTGAAAACACTTTCACTGCATTTGCCTTTAAATTGTTTGAGTTTCAGTATGAACAGAATCCTATATACAGGCAATTTTGCCAGGCGATTGGAAAACACCCGGTTGGAATTGATTCGATTGAACAAATAGCTTTTTTGCCAATACAATTTTTCAAAACAAAAGAAATAACAACCGGTGTTTTTGAGCCTAAAGCAATATTTGAAAGCAGCGGTACAACCGGTCAGGCAACAAGCAAACATATTATAAAGGATACGGCGATTTATGAAGAATCTTTTTTAAGATGCTTCACTTCACGATATGGTGATGTTAGTAAATATTGCATCGTGGCACTACTACCCTCTTACCTTGATAGAAAGAATTCATCACTTGTTTACATGGTAAAAGAACTTATTGCAAGAAGCAAAGATCCCCAAAGTGAATTTTATCTGAATGATGTAGAAAAACTCCATAGAACTCTTTTAGAAAATGAAAAAGCAGGAAAGCAGACTTTACTGATAGGTGTTACATATGCTTTGCTGGATTTTTTTCAACGATATCCCATGTCACTGAACCATACGATCATAATGGAAACCGGGGGTATGAAAGGCCGTGCAAAGGAATTTACCCGGAATGAAGTGCACAGCCAGCTGATGAAACAGTCAGGTGTAAACGCAATTCATGCCGAATATGGAATGACGGAATTGCTTTCACAGGCTTATGCTGAAAAGAATGGCATTTTTAGATCACCTCCCTGGATGAAGGTTTTTGTCCGTGAAGAAGATGATCCCTTCTGTATTCGATCAGCAAATAATGGTAGTGAACTAACCGGCGCTATAAACATTATCGACCTTGCAAATATTTATAGTTGTTCATTCATTGCAACCGATGACATGGGAAAACTGTATACTGATGGTAGTTTTGAAGTTTTGGGCCGGCTGGATAATAGTGATATCAGGGGTTGTAGCCTGCTGCTTGACAATGTATACTAGTTAGAATTCCTGGATACAACAACAGATACTGCAGAAATATTTGATAGCTATTATAAATTAAAACTTGTTGCAATTTCCTTTAACTCCAGCAAATTTGTAACAGCAAGCTTTTCGAACAGCCTTTGTTTATGAGTGCCTACCGTTGAAGTTTGAATATTTAATTCCTGCGATATTTCAGTTAGGGTCTGACCTGATAAAAGCAATTTTGCAATTTGGAATTCCCGCTTTGATAGGTCATCAAAAGGGTTTTCAGGTTTACCTGCATATGAATCCTCTGCAAGCGTTTCAGCGATTGATTCACTAATATATCTTTTTCCTGTAAGAACGGTATCAATGGCCCTGGTTATCTCTTCCAAAGGAGCATCTTTTGATAAAAATCCCATTGCTCCTGACCGCATGAATCGCTTCGCATAAATTTTTTCAGAGCTCATCGAATAAATCAGCAGCTTTAATAAAGGGTATTCCTTTTTTATAAATTCCATCAGAACCAGCGTATCGGTATTTGGCATTTGAATATCCATGATCACCAGGTCGTAATGATTGTAATTTATTTGTTCAATAGCGCTTTCACCATCGAATGCTTCGTGAATCTCATCGGGCTTATACTTTTCGAACAAAAGAAATTTTATGCCCGTCCTGATCAACACATGATCATCAATAATCAAATATTTTACCATCGATATATAAAACTTTTAATTACTATATAGTACATAGTCTACAGAATTATACGTCTTCACACTATAATCCTGTAAATACTTTTTGCTGATTTTTACGCCAGTAATAACGATCATTCTTCACTAATGCATTCCTATTCCAAATCTATATAGAAATGCGGTTATAAAATCCATCAGAATAAAAAGTACTCGTATTTATGAATAATTCTAAACCTGGCCGACCGGTAGGTAAGCAGGCAAATGATATTGATCTTAATCCTGTGGCCGCCAGTATCACTGACGGTTTTTTTACACTTGACGACCGTTGGAATGTTACTTATTGGAATCAAGAGATAGAAAATATCTCCGGAATTGAAGTAAAAAATGCAATAGGCAAAGGCATGTGGAACATTTTTAGCAACCAGGGAAATCTAAAATTGTACTCAGAATGCCGAAGGGCAAAACAAGAAAATATATCTATTCGATTTGAAGAGTTTTATCCTACACTTAATAAGTGGATAGAAGTATACGCTTACCCTACAGACGCAGGTGTGGCTGTTTTCGTAAAAAATATTACCGAGCTCAAGGACTCCCAGGCAGCATTGATGTTGACCAACGAACGGTACGACCTTGTAGTCAAAGCAACCAATGACCTGGTTTGGGATTGGAATATTATCACAGGTGAGATATATCGAAACAGTGCCGGGGTGCAACGGGTGTATGGGCACAGCAACAATGAAAGTATTCAAACAAATCAATTATGGTCTGAGCGAATTCATCCTGAAGATAAAAAACATATTGACCAGCTAATTGCCTATTATATTAGCTCCGAGGATGAAACCTTCTTTAGTTTTGAATACAGGTTCAGGAGAGAAGACGGATTTTATAATTATATCAATGACAAAGGCTACATCATTCGAAACGACCTCGGTATTGTGGTCAGGATGATCGGATCAGCAAGGAACATTTCTGTAGATAAACAGTTAGCCCTTGAGATCCGGGAAAGTGAACAACGTTATAAAAGTTTTGTTCAGCAAAGCACAGAAGGCATATGGCGTGTTGAGCTTGATAAGCCAATTGCAATCACAAGCTCAGTTCAGGAATTGATCGACTATTGCATGACAAGTGCATCCATCGCAGAATGCAATGATGCATTTGCGAAAATGTATGGTTTTGAAACGGCAGATCATATAATTGGAACTCCACTGAGCAAATTATTACCAGCTACCGATCCTGTTAACAGGACTTATCTTGAAAAATTCTTTTCAAATGGATTTAAAGTTGAAGGAGAGATCAGCTATGAAATTGATAAGGGAGGCAACCAGTTGATATTCATTAATAATATGCATGGTATTGTAGAAAATGGATACTTACAATGTGCATGGGGCACACAACGTGATATTACACAACAACAAAAAATTGAATGGGGTTTAGTTGCTTCTGAAAAACAGTACAAGGATCTTTTCAACAATAACCCTTGCTGCATCTTCATCTGGAACCTTGATAATTTGATGATCCTAGAAGCAAACCAGTCTGCCGTGGACCTTTATGGATATTCGCTGCAAGAATTCAAGAAACTAACGGCACAGGACATTCGAAGTTACGAAGACCATGCAGAATTCTTAGAGATGGCTGAGATCGCAAGACACAACGAACAGTATAAAAAAACAAAGACCGGCAGACATATAACCAAGTCGGGCAATATTATTTATATCGAGATCACTACCCAGTATATCCTTTATAACGGCGATAGGTGTTTACTGGCAATAGGTAATAATGTTACAGATAAAGTGCAGCTGGAGATGAGCGTGAATAGGGAAAGGCAAATCATGCAAAAACAGATAACAGATGCAGTACTTATGGCCCAGGAAAAAGAGCGGGCACAGTTAGGTGAGGAATTACATGATAACATTAACCAGATACTGGCCTCATCCAGGCTTTATGTTGAATGTGCCATAGCTGATGATAATCTCCGGAAAGATCTTTTAAGAAAAACAAAATGCCAGTTGGATACAGCAATGACAGAAATTAGAAAGCTTTCAAAAAACCTTGTCGCGCCAACCCTCGGAAACGTTGGATTGGTTGATTCATTGGAGGAATTAATAGATGACATGACGTCTGTGAACCATTTGAATATTTTAAAAGATTGGAAAGGATTCAATGAAAAAAAAATAAATGAAAAATTAAAGCTCACGATCTTCAGGATCGTGCAGGAGCAACTGAATAATATCCACAGGCATTCACAGGCTAAGAATGCCTGGATCAGTTTGACACAGAATGGCGACAAGCAATTGTTAACTATTAAAGATGATGGTATTGGTTTCGATCCTGAAT
This sequence comes from Ferruginibacter sp., assembly GCA_039920685.1. Lineage (GTDB taxonomy): Bacteria > Bacteroidota > Bacteroidia > Chitinophagales > Chitinophagaceae > Ferruginibacter. The sequence goes on along the minus strand of JBDSDG010000021.1, from coordinate 1,706 downwards.
CAAAAAGAACTGGTGTAGGATTGCGAAATATAAACAGCCGTGCAGAAGTAAATAATGGAACACTGCATATACGAACTGCACCGGGCCAGGGCTGCACGATAACAATTGAATTTTCTTTATAAATTCTTAATTATTGTTGCGGGTATGGATCCATTCAATGTCCCTCGTATATTTGTTCCTGTAGTCAACCGGCGATAAGCCTGTTACCTTTTTAAAAACATTCCTGAAAGCTTTTGTATCAGAATAACCCACTTCATACATTACTTCATTCACATTTTTTCTTCCACCTTCAAGGCTCTTTTTTGCTGCTTCTATTTTTACACGCTGCATATACTCAACCGGGGTATTGTTAGTAGCTTTTTTGAAGCGACGCTCAAAATGGCGGCGGCCGATCGCAAATTTATAAGCCAGGTCTCCTACTGATATTTTCTCCGACCAATTCTCCTCAATGAATTCCTGGGCTTCTTTGATAGTATCATCCTCATGATTCTTCTGCCCGTTAAATATGGTAAACGGGGATTGGGATCTTCTGTCAATTTCCAGTACGAAGTATTTAGATGCCAGTATCGCAGTTTCACGATTGGTAAATTTTTCAACAAGGTATAATAGGAGATTCCAATAAGAAGTAGCACCACCACTCGTGTAGATACCATCTTCTTCTGTAATGATCTTATCATCAACGAGGTTAACTTTTGGGAACATAGCCCGGAATTCATTTGTAAAAGACCAATGAGTGGAACATTTCTTGTTATCCAGCAGCCCGGTAGCTGCCAACAGGAAAGCGCCCAGACATAAGCTTGCTACTTCCGCGCCTGATCTATTTTGCTCAATGATCCACGGGATGAATTTCCTGTTGATTTCAATCGCTGTTTTTAATTCACCGCTTAGTGCCGGTACTATGATCAGGTCTGTTCTTTTTATATCCTTTAATAATGCATCTGTATGCACTGTAAATACGCCCCGGTTTAAATGGACCTCTGAGGTAAGTCCGACCATCTGTACATGAAACATGGGAGGATTTCCGGCGGCAGATAAAAATTCATTGATCACTGAAAACATGTATCGTGGATCAGTTATGCTGGCTAAAACTGCATCTTCCGGGACTAAGATAGATATGTGTTTCATATTGCAAAATTAGGGAACAATAAAGTCGCAAACAACCCGCGAAACTGCCGCATATACCCCATAAATATAACCTGGCCTCGTCTTACTTTTGTTATAGAATCTTCTAAAAATGGAGACTTATATTTTAGAACAAGATGTAAAATTGTTTTGTGTACCTGCAAGCTGTTTTCCTTCAGGGATCAAAAAGGCATTTGAAGAATTGAAAAATGTACACCCTTCCATTGAAGACCGTGACCTCTTTGGAATATCATATGGTTCCGGAAAAGGTATTATCTATAAAGCAGCAGCTCAGGAAGCATATGAAGGCGAAGGTGAAAAGTATGGGTATGAATCCTTGATTTTAAAAAAAGGTGAATATCTTACACAGACCATCACTGAATGGTACAAAGATGAAAACAGGATTGGTAAAGTATTCAGCAAATTACTCTCAACTCCAATGCTTGATCCAAATGGATTTTGTATTGAATGGTATAAGAGCACGAACGAGGTCCTTTGCATGGTGAGGTTAACTACTATATTTGCTTAGAACGATAAGAATAAATTTGTAAATCAAAATAAAATGGCAAGATTAAATCCTTACT
>JBDSDG010000020.1:0-36696 GCA_039920685.1 Ferruginibacter sp. | reverse complement strand
ACTAAGGAGCAGCAATTATATAAATAAGATCTCTTTTGCCGGACATTATTTATTTGAAATACAATAAATATTAATCAGCAGAAATGGTCTTTTGTAATACTTTTATGTATGTATCACAATGGGCTTAAAACCTTTCACTTAATAATATTTTTGTTGTTTTCGAACATGGGCTTCTGCCAGGCAGTTGAAAAGCCTTTTATAAAACTTACAGATCCCCTTAAAGAAATCAACAATGTAAGTTACCCACGGCAGTTCATCGTTGGTAGTACGTGTGCCAATTGCACACTGATGATCAATGGAGAAAAAGTAAAAGTATATTCAACAGGAGCGTTTGCATATGAAACGAATTTATCAGAAGCGGATAGTGCATTTACGATAGTATCCATTTCACCGGATGGGAAATCTGCGTCAAAAAGAATTTATTTAAAATATATTCCGTCAAAAAAACCAGAACCTGTAAAACAGCTGGAGATCGAAAGCATACAAACTTTTCCAAAAGATGACCAGGTGCTAAGGGCTGGCGACAAGATACGGTTTAAAGTGAAGACGTTAACCGGAACCATTGTTACGGTTTTAAACGGAATACACCTTTACGAATTACCGGGTGCACTTTCCGGGGGAATGCCTGGTATCTTCCAGGGAGAGTATGAAATAAAGCAAACGGATAGCTTTTCATTTTTAAAGTTCCCCATTACGGCCACGGATAACTCCGGAAAAAGTATAACTAAAGAAACCAGCAATAATTTTTCGGTCATGTCCTCCCTGTCGAGTGATGTGGCTATAACTAAAGGACGCCTTGCACATTTGGAATATGGACTTGGTGAAGACAGGCTTGGCGGTGCTAAGATCGGTTATATTGATAGTTTAATCCCTTTACAAATAACGGGAAAATTCGGCTCACATTTTCGTGTACAATTGGCACCTTCAAGAATAGCATATATTCCTGATGACGTGGTAACGCTGATGCCTAAGGGAAGTTTTCCGGGCACTTCATTTACAGATAAGATCAATGTTTATGGTGACAACAGGTATGATTATGTAAGCATTGGCTTATTTGCAAGATTGCCATATCAATCAATGCAACTTGTAAATCCTTCCAGGATATGTGTCGACATTTTCGGCGCTACGAATAATACTAATTGGATCACCCAGTTAAAGTCAGCTAAGGAAATCGATAACGTTTATTATGAGCAACTGTCTGATGGGATCTTCAGGATAACAATTCAATTAAACCACAAACAACATTGGGGGCACCAAATATATTATAAGGGAAATATGCTTGTTATAAAGGTAAGGCAGCAACCACAAGGCCTGTCACTGAATAATATGATTATAGGGATTGATGCAGGTCATGGCGGAACAAACATAGGTGCTGTCGGCCCGACAAGCGTAGCCGAAAAAACACTGGCATTAGCAGTGTCTTTAAAACTTGAGCAAGCATTAATCAATAAAGGTGCGACGGTGATCATGACGCGACATCAGGAAATATTCTTCGACAATAAAGAACGTATCCTGTTTTACCGGGATTCCATGCCCGACCTTTTAGTAAGCATACACCTTAATTCATCTGGTGATCCTATACATTCGGAAGGAACGTCTACGTTTTACCGCTACATTGGGTTCCGGCCTTTGAGCCAATTCATCTACAATAGGATGCTGGAACTTGGGTTAAGTGATTACGGCAATAATGGCTCATTTAATTTCATGCTAAACAGCCCAACAGAATATCCAAATGCACTTGTAGAAACATTATTCTTAAGTAACCCGGAGGAAGAAATGAAAATACTGGATGAGACATTTCAACAAAAGATCGCAGACAAGATCCTTCTTGGGATAAAAGATTTTCTTGATAATTGTCAATAATTCGCGCTACTTACATAATTAACTTACGTTAAAATTTATTTTATGAGTGAAATGGTAAATGAATTCAATGATTATCGTGCAAGAATGAACGATGTGATCCTAAGCAAAGAAAACCTGGTTATTAAAAGATTGTGGAACCTTGATACCAATACTTATGCAGCAGGGGCACTGGATGTAAAGACCAAAGAACTTCTTGGCCTCGTGGCTAGTATGGTACTGCGTTGCGATGATTGTATAAAATATCACCTTGGGAAATCACATGAACTGAATGTAACTACTGAAGAAATGTACGAGCTTTTTGCTGTCGCAAATATTGTGGGCGGCACCATTGTAGTTCCGCATACAAGAAGAGCAGCCGAATACTGGGAAGAATTACAGAAATAGATCCCCTTAAATATTGCCAAAGGCTAAACTTCAGAATATTTTTTAATTGTCCATCGTAAATAAATAATCTTTTCCTGCCTGACTTAATGTTAATTCCTTCTTTGCAGGTGCAAATTGGATAACAACTCCTGCCTTGTCAAATTTAAACAAACCAGGTTCTACCGCTTCTAACGGGAAGGAGGCCTGCCCGGTTGCCTGGGCCATTAAGGTTGTTTTATCTTTTGTTACAGTTAGCTTAAGTGGTATACTTGTACTTGAATAAACGCCAAGATATTTATCAAGTTCCTCGCTTTTGAGCTCAACGGTTTTAAATGAAGGTATAGAATAGGATCGATTGAAAATAATACTTAGTATACCAATCATTATATCATTAATTGGGTATACCTGGCCGTTTGAGCAGTAAGCTACTGCAATACTATCCGAAGGAAAGTAACCCACCATGGAGCCAAATCCATCTATTCCCCCATTATGCCCCATTGCTATTTTTTCATAGAAAGGCACTTTAAACATTCCCATTCCAAAATTGTCCTGGATCGTTTTCATTTTTTCAAGGCTACTCATATTTACAAGTTTGCCCATGAATAGTGACTCAATAAATTTTACAAGGTCGACTGGCGTTGAAACAAGTGCGCCTGCACCGCCTGGTATACTCATATCCGTCACCGGTTCTTGCTTCCACGTATTTATAAAAGTGTAAGAATAGCTTTCGTTGTTATTACTATTCGTCTGTGCGGGAACGTAAGTACGCGATAAATTCAACTTTGAGGTGATCCTTTCTTCCACCAGCTCTTGATAAGATTTTCCAGTGATGTTTTCTGCAATATATCCAAGCAACACAAAATTAGAATTGCTGTATTGCGCTTTACTGCCTGGTTCAAAGTCAGGTGACGATCCCGCAATGATATCGAGCATTTCTTTTTTTGTTTTCGCCTTTGTATTGTAAGTTAAAAATAAACTGTCATCAGTAAAATTATGGATGCCGCTGTGGTGATTTAACATGTTGGCAATGGTAATCTTTGATGCATTTGGTATTTCAGGAAAATATTTAGCAAGTTTATCATCCAAATTCATCTTATTCTCTTCGGTTAACTGAAAAATGATAACAGCTGTGAACATCTTTGTAATCGAGCCGATCCTATATTTTGTATTTACAGTTGCAGGAACTTTTAAGCCTTCAGATATAAATGCATGGCCCGTTGCCCTCGTATAGACAACCCTGCCATTCCTCGAGATGGCTACGCTCCCCATTCCTTTATTTTTCTCGGTAATTACAGTGAAAAAGCTATCCAATTTTTCTTTGTTTACAGATTGAGGGTAACCACTTAAACCACATACAAGAAAAGCAAGACTTGTTATTATTGATCGTTTCATCAGCGACTGTTTAGCATAAATATACTCATCCTATTATATTGGTGAACATAAATAAAGCAAACAGCCCCTCTTTGATCGCTTCATTCATTGCGAACACTCTTGCATTCTTCTTTCACGCTTAAGGCGAAAGTCTTAACAATGCTATTTAACTACAAAAAAAGCGCATTTTATTCCGCTGCCGAACAATAAATTCCTTAATTCATTCCTCCTGATATCATTGATCATTTGTATGGGTTGGGTGGTCATAAAAATTTATATTTGCATCTATGGGTTGTTAGCTCAGTTGGTTTAGAGCATCACGTCGACAACGTGAGGGTCGCTGGTTCGAGCCCAGCACAGCCCACAAATAAAAGAACATAGCAACAAGGTATTAAGATGCGTTTTAAACATGCCATTCTCTTTATTATAAATTTTGTATTTAACGTTGTTCTTTGCTCCAAAGCGCAGGTTGCAGTAAACACCATTGGTGCAGCACCAGGCAACAGCGCTATCCTGGATATGCAAATCAGCAATAAGGGGATGTTGATTCCAAGGATGAATACGTCACAGATCAACGCAATTTTAAATCCCGCTGATGGATTAATGATCTATGATACCAAAAAGAATGCAGGATCCAAATTTTTCCGTTATAAGCCTGAAGTGCCTGGAACTCCGAGTTACGAAGTGCGTGACCAGGAATTTCATTACTATAAAAAGAAATGACGTTTACTTATTCGAAGTCAAGAGATGGCACAAAAAAAATTATTACGGTTTGCACAGATAAAAACCTTCCCGAATGTTTTAGAATACCCCACCGGTATGAAAGGGGAATGGAATCATTTTTTAAAGAATGAAAATCCAATCGTCCTGGAGCTTGCATGTGGAAGAGGAGAATATACGATCGGCCTAGCAAGACTTTATCCAAATCAAAATTTTATAGGCATCGATGTAAAGGGGAACCGAATGTATATTGGTGCAAAGAAAGCGCTGGAAGAAACCCTTACTAATGTGGCGTTTATAAGAACGCAGGTTGAAAAGCTCCCAGATTATTTCGCACCGGAAGAAGTCTCCGAAATATGGATCACCTTTCCAGATCCGCAACCTCGTTGGTCAAAAGCAAAAAAAAGATTAACACACCCCCGGTTTTTAAGGCTTTACAAACAAGTATTAAAAACAGGCGGCACCATACATTTGAAAACAGATTCTCCCCAATTATATGATTTCACAAACACCGTAATTGAACTATTTAAGATCCACGTTATAAAAAACCTCGATGATGCCTATGCGGAAAACCTGGTAGAAGAGCCATTAAAAATTAAGACGCATTATGAAAGGCTGGATATTGCGGAATCAAAGAAAATACACTACCTGCAATTTCAATTACCGGATGAACTTCCTGATCTCGATGAATTATTAAAAGAAATGATCAGCAAATGATGAACATTGATTTGGTTGAAGGAGACGATTTTTATTTTAATGAAGAAGGGTATATTGTACTCACGGAAAAATATCATCTAAAGAAGGGAAGCTGCTGCGGTAATGGCTGCAAGCATTGCCCCTACAATTATGAAGCCGTTCCTGAACCGAAACGAAGCACATTATTATCTATAAAAAAAGATGAAAAAAGGGAAGGTAACAATAATTAAAAAGAGACCCATAAAACCCGGTACTTCTCCATCTAAAAAGGAATACAGCTTTTTCCAGGATGTGTACGATGTAGTGAGGCAAATTCCTAAAGGGAGAGTAACAACATACGGAGCAATTGCAACTTATCTTGGTACAAAACTGAGCGCAAGAATGGTGGGTTGGGCAATGAACGGGGCACACAACACTTCCCCAGCAGTCCCTGCACAACGAGTAGTGAACAGGAATGGAATGCTTACCGGCAAACATCATTTTACCACACCTACAGAGATGGAAGAACTTTTAAAAAATGAAAAGGTAATAGTTGATAAGGATACCGTCGTAGATTTTAAAAATAAATTCTGGGACCCAACAACGGAATTAGGACTATAACAATATATAATGAGCGACAAACAAATACCCGGAAAAATAACTTTCATTCACCATGAGAAGGATCGTGCCGTAATAGAATATTTTGATAACGGTAGGAAAAAAACGATCCAGGCGGATATATTTCTCTCAAAATCTGTTGGTCAAAAAAAAGTGCATCGGTTCCTTATTGGTGATCAGGTAACTTTTAATTTAAAAAAAACGGGTTCTAAGGGAAGTATTACCTATGCGGTCAACATCCAATACCAGTACAATACGGCTCTTGAATTACTTGTGAACAAGGCAACGGTTGAAAATAAATTTCTTGGCTATATCAAGATCACCGATGATGAATATTTTGTAAAAGAAATTGAAAGCTACCTGTTTTTCCCGCTTTTAATATCTTCTTATGAAATACCGCCATCAGAAAAAGAGACGGAAAATGCTGTCATATTCAAATTGGAAAATATAGAGAAGCCTGACAACATCAAGGCAAGCCTGTATAATCATCATTATATACCCGAATTTTTAGAAGCGGTTCAGCATTTTAAAAAACAATCAATTGTTGACGGTGTTATTTCTAAGATAACTCCGTTTGGTATTCACGTATTACTATTAGGAAAATTAAAAGCGCGTGTAGGCATTGATGAAGAACTGAAAAAAAAGATAGCCACAAATTCTTTACAGGTAAACTCAATAGTGCCGTTAAAGATCAAATACCTTTCGCCCGTCAAGATCATTGTTGAAAGTGCCTTTGCAGGTTAGGTTATATTTTTCTAACATTCCTCTTTTCCTTTTGAAACACTTTTTCAATTCTCTTATCAGGAATGATCCATATCAAAGCCACAAGTGTATAAATGGCAAGTGCAAACGATTGATTTAAAAATGCTAACCCGACACCCATTCCATACAATACCAGCGAAATTTTTCCTTTGTTATCCTTTCCAACAGCATTGGCAAGCGTTACATTCTGATCGTGGTTGCTAATTAGTACTCTTGCAAGTATAGTGTATGCGATAGCATTCATAAATAAAACAAATCCGTAAAGTGCTACCGGCCATTTTGTAAAATTATTTTCTCCCATCCATGCAGTTGTGAATGGAACCAATGATAACCAAAACAGGAGGTGTAGGTTTGCCCACATAGCAGCTCCATTTATCTCTTTAATTGCCTGAATCATGTGATGGTGATTATTCCAATATATACCGAGGTAAATAAAGCTGAGAATATAACTCAGGATCTTGGGAATAAGTGGTATAAGCGAAGACAACTCTCCACCATGGGGGGGCCTTAATTCTAGCACCATGATCGTAATGATAATAGCTATTACCCCATCGCTAAATGCTTCCAGCCTTCCTTTACCCATATCATATAATTTTGAAACTAAAGGATCTTATCTAGTTCTTCTGAAGTTATTCCCATCTCTGATGCAACCTTATTTTTAATTGGAGCGGTACTTACAAAAATAAATAGCAGGAGAGCAGCAACTACAAGAAATAAAAAATTAGAAGTAAGCAAATAACAAATGATCGCAAATAAACAAGGAGCTTCAAGAAGTGCCCACCTGAGCAAGGTTACAGCCCTGTATTCCACAAATTTGGAGGCGATTGGATTTACATCCTTAAGCCTGGATACCCTTGCTTTATATATCCTGTTGCCACTGATGATACAAATAAATGCAACGATCACAAGTACCGGCATGAAAATATTCTCAAGTTCTGGCTTGGATACGGTAAAAAGATTTTTTGTGATTAAATATACAGCGATCAAAATAAACAATATCTGCCCAGCCAATAATGAGAAATATACCACCTGTAAACTCTTATAACCTGATTGTTTCATAATGCTTATTTATAATAAGGACGTATCATTATATACACCAACACACCTGTTACTGCAACATAAAACCAAACTGGCCAAATAATACGAACCAGTTTTTTATGCTTATCAAATTCCCCGGTCAGTGCACGATAAGCTGCAAATAAAATAAAGGGAAGTGCTATGCCAGCTAACGGAATGTGTGTGATTAATATAGAAAGATAAACCGAACGTTTGTAACCCGCCGCCTTTCTTTCCGCCTCACTCAATCCTATTATCCCGTCTGTTTCTCCATACACTGTTTCACCTGCAAACAAATGATGACAGATATATGATAAGAGGAACAAGACCGATAAGGTCATAGCTGTAAGCATGATCCTTTTATGCGTAACATAGTTACCGGTCTTTACTGCAATTAATCCTGCAACCAATAAAAGTGCAACACATGCATTCATAATTGCATTTGCTGTTGCAAAAATGTGTTCATCAAACGGGAGAATAACTTTCCCAGCCAGGTTGTATTTACCCAATACCGTAACTGCTAAAAAAACAATGCCTGATACGGTTAGTATCACTACTTTTGCTTTACTATCATTCTTTTGTAATACCGGAGCTAACATTATTGTTTCAGGTTTTGTTTCTTTCTTGCACGAGCGAGTATATTCATGATCAACATTACAACTCCTATTCCAATAAAGATCACCGGCAGGTATGGAATGAACTCCCTGAATATGGATGGGCTCTTTTTATCTCTTTCAAGCATTAGTGTGGGAATATCTCTTACTAATTGTTCCTGCTTTACTGCATCAAACCCATTATACCATCCACGCACTACACGGTTGCTATCCAGTAAAAAAAAGTTTTCGGTATGAATGAATGCAGTATCAATATTTGTATCAGCAATGCTTGCTTTGATCTCATTAAAAGCAAAGTCATAGATCTCTTTTTTATCACCGGTTAAAAACCACCAGGTGTCGTGATTAACATTAAACCTGTCAGCAAATTTCCTAAGCTGGGGAACGCTATCGTGTAAAGGATCGATGCTTATAGAAATGAATTGAACAATACTATCGTTTTTTACAAAAGAATCCTGTAATCGTTTCATATTGCGGGCAAGGCCCGGGCAAATGCTTGGACAGCGAGTAAAGAAAAAATCAAGCACAATAATTTTTCCGTGCAGATCATCTAACGAAACTTTTTGTCCAAGTTGGTTAGTGAATGAAATATTCTTTACGTGGTGCCAGGAAGTATCGGTAGTGGTTTTGCCAGACTTCTCCTTTACGATAACATCGTCATAAAAATAATGTGGCGGTATAAATACCGCATCTTTGCTGTAATATTTTACAAGCAAATAACCTGTCAATGGCAGCAGGATCGCCAATGCCAGGGCGAGGATCGCTTTTTTGTTCACACTTATAGATTGATAGAGCACTGCAAGTTCGCACAATTCAACCACATACAAGGATGGTAACTATATAAAAAAATCGCTTCAAAATTGAAGCGATTAATATGCTGATCAAATTTTTGCTTATTCCTTACTGCCTTTTTCAATTGCCGCCGGCTTAGCCTGTTCAGTGGCTGGCCTGCTACCGGCGTCCGTGTTTCTCAAATTCTTCCATGCATTACCATCCCATAAAAAAGCTGCAATGAACCAAATGAACAACATCAGGGGAACAACTATAGTCATGATCATATTCCTGACCTCATCTCCAAGGTGCATAAACACCGAAACTATATAATATGCCTTTGCGAGTGTTAAGATGCAAACCATTCCTTTAAAGAACATTACAAGCATAGCATTGGGATTCTCACCTTTGTGGATATTATAGATCGCAAGACCTATCCCTAATTCTACTAGTGTAATAAAAGATAATAGCCAGAATGTTTTCCAAATATGCTTTGTATCCGACTTATGTTCCGGCGCAAAAGTAATTTCCGGTGCTATAGTATGTTGGCTCATATAAAATTCGTTGAGTAATTATAGTTGTTTCAAATTTAGATCAGGTAAAAGCAAAGGAATACAAATACCCAAACAAGGTCCACAAAGTGCCAATACAATCCAGCCTTTTCAATCATTTCATAATGTCCTCTTTGGTCAAAATGGCCAAGTTTCGTTTTTATGTACATAACAAGATTAATGATCACTCCACTAAATACGTGGAAACCATGAAAGCCTGTGATTCCAAAAAAGTATCCACCGAATGCGATCGGCCCGCTGTGGGAAGCATGTATCCCTGCAGCAGATATCTGGTTTATCAATTCGCCATTTGACAATGCTGAAACATTATGAGCTTCTCCTCCATGATGTAACGTAGATGCAATATTTGCCAGTTGGTCATGTGGTGTTCTTTGCAACGCTGCAAGCATTTCTTCATGAGGCAATTCCGCTCCCCATGGATTGGCTTTAACGGTGGTCGGAATTGCACCAAGCGTACCATCGGTAAGCAAAGCAATATGTTCACCGGTTAATAAGTGGGTCCACTCCCATGCCTGGCAACCAAGAAATGCCAATCCACCAAAAATTGTGAGGATCATATAGTTTTCAACTCCTTTGCGGTTCATTTTATGTCCTTCATGAACTGCTAAAACCATTGTCACAGAACTAAAGATCAGGATAAAGGTCATCAGGCTCACAAATGCGAGGGGAAGATTTGCATGTCCTGCAAAGGGAAAGGAATTGAAAACATGGTTTGGATCTGCCCAATGATTTACACTAAAGCGAATGGTGCCGTAGCTGATAAGAAATGCGCCAAAAGTAAATGCATCACTCATCAAAAAGTACCACATCATCACCTTGCCATAGCTGGCATTAAAAGGGCTTTTTCCCCCACTCCACCATTTTGTTGTTGCAGGTATCGCTGTTGTTGACATAATTAATAAATTCGGATGTCTGTTTTAAAACTTCTTATCTGTTATAGTTGCGGTATTATTATTTTATCATTAACAAAAAAACCAATAAATAGACCCAAAGGACATCTACAAAATTCCAGTAGGTGGTCATAAGATCAACCGGCACCATGCTATAGCTTCTTATCTTATTACTAAATCCTTTCAGTAACATAACTATCAACGTAATGATACCTCCTAAAACATGCACCGCATGTATCCCCACAATAATATATAAGAACGAATACGATACGCTTGCTGTTAATGTAACACCAGCATTCCACAATTGCCTGAAACCAAGTAATTGCAAAACAATAAAAAGAACTCCCAGGGAAAGCGTAACTCCAAGTAAAACCCTGTAACGGCTCATCATTCTTTCTTTGAAGGCCTTTGATGCAAGAAAAAGTGTAACACTGCTTAAAACAATTACAGCGGTGCTATACCAAAATGCTATAGGCAGATCAAATGTTACCCAATTCGCCTGGTTCCTCTTTACAATGTATGCACTTGTTAAACCTGCAAACATCATCAATATACTTCCAATGCCAACCCACAAAGTGAATTTATGCGGGTGTATCTTATTTTTTTGTTCTATCGCCACAACACTCATTCTAAATATTTTAAAATCTTCTAGATCGCAAGCGTCAAAACTTAAAACCGGATCTTATCAGCATACAAGCTTAAGAAGACGATCATTAAATAAAAATAAGAACTGAACATTACTTTTCTGGCAGATGCCGCATCCATCTTTATATACAACACCACACTTGTATATACCATCCAAAGGTTACAGGCAAGCAGTATGTATAAACTTACTATTCCACTGATCCCGTATACGTAAGGTAGTAAGCCAACAGGCAACATCATTACACTATACATGACAGACTGTACTGCCGTGAATTTTGTTGGCCCTTTATCCGCGGGCAGCAATTTAAAACCCGCTTTTGTATAATCCCCATGTGCAAGCCAGGCGATCGCCCAAAAATGCGGGAACTGCCAGATGAACTGGATCGCAAAAAGGATCCATCCGCCTGCACTGAATTCCCCGGTAGCAGCGACCCAACCAATAAGGCAAGGTAACGCTCCCGGTATCGCACCCACGAGAACAGCAACAGAGTTCACCTTCTTTAATGGCGTATAGACAAAGCCATATAAGAACAGGCAAAACAATCCAACCAGGGCACTTTCAAAATTAAAAAAATACCACATCATCCCTATGCCTAGCAAGCCAGTGATCGCAGCAAAAGTATATGCCTCTGAAACGCTCATCCTTCCGCTGGCGACAGGCCGTTTTGCTGTCCGCATCATTAATGCATCCGTATCTTTTTCCATTGCCTGGTTGATACTGTTAGCTGAACCTGTGATAAGTATCCCTGCAACAAAAAGTAAAAGAACTTGCAGTAAGTCAAATTGAACATTTGGAGCAAGCAGGTAACTTACTACTGTGCTGAAGACCACCATAAAACTCAAAGTGAACTTGATCAATTGAAAATAATCCTTCACTTTACTTGCCAATGCAAACGAAGTTGAATTGGATATGGTAGTATTCTCCTGCATGACCGGCCTGAATGTTGTTTTTGTTCCAGGCTTTCTTTTATATGTATGAACTATTTTTGTTCGCTCAATCTTTTTTAGCTGTTAGCTGCTTAATGATTACTCTCATCTTTCCCGATAGGTACATTTTGAGGAATGAATTCCCTTCCATCTTTACCATAATCATATGCCCACCGATGAACTTCAGGAATTTCCCCATGCCAGTTACCGTGGCCCGGGCGAATTGGCGCAGTCCACTCCAGTGTATTTGCCTCCCATGGATTCATCGTTGTTACTTTTCGTCCTTTCCAGATGCTATAGAAGAAATTAAAAACAAACATCAATTGCGCAGCGAAAACAATCATTGCAACAAGACTGATAAATTGATTCAATCCGCCGAACATTTTAAATGATTCCCAGTTGGCATAATCATAATAACGACGTGGCATACCTGCCAACCCTTCATAATGCATTGGCCAGAATATCAGGTAAGCTCCAATTATTGTGATCCAGAAATGTATATATGCAAGTGTATTGTTGAGATACCGGCCAAACATTTTCGGATACCAGTGATAGATCCCTGCAAACATTCCGAAGAAAGATGCAACACCCATCACGATATGGAAGTGAGCAACAACGAAATAAGTATCGTGTAAATGAATATCAAGTGCAGAATTACCAAGGAATATCCCTGTGAGACCACCGCTGATAAATAAGCTAACGAATCCAATTGCGAACAACATTCCAGGTGTAAAGCGAATATTACCACGCCATAATGTTGTTAGCCAGTTAAAAACTTTAATTGCGGATGGAACAGCGATCAACAATGTCAATAATACGAATACAGATCCAAGGAATGGATTCAGCCCAGTTACGAACATATGATGCGCCCATACAAGAAAGGCAAGGATGGTGATGGCAAACAATGACCCAACCATCGCCATATAACCAAAGATCGGCTTACGGCTATTGACTGAGAGGATCTCAGATGACATACCCATTGCCGGTAGTAGTATGATATAAACTTCCGGATGTCCAAGAAACCAGAAAAGATGCTGGAACAGGATCGCACTTCCACCTTCATTCGGTAAGATCTTTCCAGCCACAACGATATCACTAAGGAAAAAGCTAGTGCCAAGGTTCCTGTCGAATAATAATAAGATCGCACCTGATAATAATACAGGGAATGACAACACCCCTAACACCGCTGTAAAGAACAACGCCCAGATCGTTAATGGAAGACGTGTCATACTCATACCTTTTGTGCGCATGTTGAGTATAGTAGTAATATAATTAAGGCCGCCCAATAATGAAGACACGACGAACATGGCCATACTTACCAGCCAAAGATCCATTCCTATCTTGCTTCCCATTGATGCATCTCCTAAAGCACTTAATGGAGGATAAATGGTCCACCCTCCACTGGCAGGGCCTGTTTGAACAAATAAAGAGGACATCATTATTACTGATGCTAAAAAGAAGAACCAGTAACTAAGCATATTTAGCATTGGAGATGCCATATCCCTTGCACCTATTTGTAAAGGAATTAAGAAGTTGGCAAATGTTCCGCTAAGCCCGGCCGTTAGGACAAAAAATACCAGTACAGTACCATGCATGGTAACCAATGCATAATAAAATTCCGGGTGAAGTTTACCTCCTTTTGCCCAATCGCCAAGGAGGTCTTCTAAAAATGGAAAGGTCTGATCAGGATAGCCAAGCTGAAGACGAAATATTACGGAGAACAAACCTCCGATCATTGCCCAAATGATCCCTGTTACAAGGAACTGCTTTGCAATGGTCTTATGATCCTGGCTAAAAACATATTTTGTGATGAATGTTTCATGATGATGATGATGCTCCCCGTGCATATCATGCGCCGCATGTCCTGCTGTATCGTGTAAAGTGACTACGCTGCTCATATTCTAACTATTTTTTAGATCCTGTAATTAATTGCGAGGTCGTCGATGCCATTGCACCGGCCTTTGAACTGTCTTGTTTTTCTATTGGCTTATTTGGATTCTTATCAGGGTATAGTGTAAAGTATTCGGCTGTTTGTGATGCAAGCCATTTTTTATAATCTTCTTCTTTTTCTACTATAATAATTCCTTTCATGGAGAAATGCCCCTGTCCACACATTTGGTCGCAACTTATTTCGTAAGCAAAATTGGGATTTCCCGTTCTTTTTTTCATATCTTCTGTAGTGTAGATCGGGGTAAACCACATGGTAGTCGGTATACCCGGCACAGCATCCATTTTCATACGGAAATGAGAAAGTCCAACATCATGGATCACATCCATAGAATGTATAACCAACTTGGTTGATCGCCCTACGGGTAGATGCATTTCACTGGTATGCAGGTCATCCCAACTTTCAGGATCTTCGAAGTTTACACCTAAAATATTACCTGCAGGCTTATTATATAATTTGTAACTCTTTTTACCAAGCTTCCCATCCAGCCCCGGATAACGCATTTCCCATGCAAATTGGTGGCCGGTGATCTCGACAACCACTGAATCTTTAGGTGCATCGCTTGTAATCTTAAACCAGTATTTCAATCCAAATACAACCAATACAGTAAGAAAGATCGCAGGAACGGTCGTCCATAATAATTCAAGCTTTGTATTGTGGGGAAAGAAGTAAGCTTTCCTGTCATCTTTTTCCTGGTATTTAAAAGCGAAATAAAATAACAATACCTGCGTAATAACAAATACAATCCCGGTAACGGCAATTGTTATATAGAGCATCAGGTCTATCTTTTCTCCTTCCAATGATGCTGAACCTTGTGGAAATAATGTTTTGCCATAATATAATTCGTTGCAGTACCAAACACCGATCAGCCCGAATACCATAAAGGCAAGTAAAAGAAATCCATTGATCTTATTATTCTGCTTGCGGGATTTTTCTTCTCCTTTTAAAACACTTACATATTCACTAGCCTTGGCGATCTGGAAGATCACCACAAAGATCATTATGACTATCGCGACCAGAAAGAAATCCTTCATTTTATTATTTTTAGATTCAAGCTTAGCCTGATTGCTGTTAGCTTATTTGTATCTTAATTTTTTACCTTTCAGAATGCAAATTTAATTTAAACAAAAGCAATGATCACTTTTGGTGCATAATTAAGTGTGATGTATTATACTTTCTTTAAGAAACGGATGATTCTTAGCTGTTAACGGATTCGTTGCGAAATATCTCCCTACTCCCCACATGATCAGCCCGATGAATAACGCTGCGATCCCAAATTCAAATGGCATCATTTCAGCGTGGGCCCCAAGTGCTCCTGGCATTACCATTTGATATAGATCTATCCAATGCCCAAATATTATGAGAACGGCCATGAATGTCATCAATGTCCAGCTGCGCTTGGTACTTCTCTTCATTAATATCAATAGCGGACAAAGAAAATTTACAATGAGATTAAACCAGAAGATACCCTGGTAAGGCCCGCCATCCCTTGCGGTACCAACCCTCTCGATAAAATATTTGGTTTCTTCAGGCTGATTGCTGTACCAGATCAACATGTATTGTGAAAACCACAGATATGTCCACATGATAGAAAAGGCGAACATGAATTTACCTATATCATGTAAATGTTCTTCTGTTACATATTCTAGCTGGCCGCGATTTTTTAAATAGATAACAAATATTGCTATCAGGGATAACCCAGAAACAAAGGTGCTTATAAATGTATACCAGCTGTACATCGTACTATACCAATGTGAGTCTATGCTCATCAGCCACAGCCATGGAGTAGTTGAAGCTACGGTCAAACCAAAGGTGACAGTAAATAAAGATGCCCATACTGTATTACTCCAGATCCACTTTTTACCAGTCTCATAATCCATTGGCCCTTTCTTATCTGATTCAAGGCTGAGTGATCTCATTTTCCGGCCAAGTAACCACCACAGAACTATCGTAATTAAAGATGCGATGGTAAAGAACATAGGATTTAGAAAACCTTTCTTGCCGTCAAGTATTTTATCATATGCCTCGTTGTTCTTATCATATAAATGCGGATCAAGCCAATGATAGATATCCGAATGGCCACCCCAAACAATAGCCATTAATATAACAAAAGTTATTATACCCAAAATTGGAACAACACTTGAAATAGCTTCAGGAACACGTCTCATAGCAACCTGCCACCCCCCCATTGCAAGGGTGAGAGCACAAATAAAGAACATTGAAGCATTAACTACCAATAACCAATAAACGCTGTTTTGCAGGAGGACAGCCCAAAAGCGAGTACTGTTTGTATTTTCTCCGTGGCCACCGTGCGCAAATGGATGGAACATGATAAAGCCATATAACAAAGCAAGGACCCCGGCTATGATCAACCCCATGGTCCATTTTTTATAACTCGCCGGTAATTCAAAATGATTATTCATCTAACCTTTATTTTTTGTGAATGCTGGCTTTAGCGTCAATAAAGCCAATCCTTTTATAATTAATATTTGAATCTCTTCATTCATTTGTATCAACCCTTCCTTGTTGCTGTACTATCTGTTGCCGCCTTCGTTCCAGTTGCTGTTGCCGCTCCAGCAGCCGCAGCTTTTGGTTGAAGTGTCCTTATATACTTCACGATCATCCAGCGCTGCTCTCTTGATAACTGTGAGGCATAACTGCCCATATTACCTTTACCATAGGTCATAACATGAAACATTGTGCCGTCTGCAAGTCCTGCTTTTTCTCCAGACGAAATATTAGCAACGCCACCTATATGACCTGCAGTTGCAAGTGGTCCATTTGCTGCACCTTTTTCGCCATGGCAAATAGCACAATTGATATTAAATAACCTTCCGGCTTCTGCAAGATCAGAAGCGCTTATTGAATCAAATGGATTCTTAATTGCTGCACTCATTTTATATCCAATGGTATCATTTGGCAACATGTATGGATATGAAATCTCACCTCTTTTAATTGTTCCATAAACCGGCCGACTATCATAATAAATAGTTTTGCCGCCTTTATTCAATGGATCCATTGTAAATACTGTTGAATCGCGTTCTGCATAAGATTCATACGCCCTGCTGTAAGCCATATCAGGCATATACGCTCTCCCTGGATCACGCTTGCTATGACAAGCGGAGATCACAATTATTGCGGTTATGAAAATTGCCGTTATATATGTAAGTCGTTTCATTTTTTATCTTATACAATTATCGATTAATAACCCTTTTCATCGCGGTATAATTTCTGAGGCCTGTCATACCTGCCGAGCCACCAGCCGGTTTCGGCGTGTTGTACATTCACTTCCTGGGCCCCGGCATTTTGTAAAAAGCGTTGAACTTCACCTTCATCTGTTTTATCTGTGCACTCAATAGCCATGATAAACAGGTCGTCTGTAGCTCTTGGGTGAAAATGATGTTTTTTTACAAAAGGTGATAATTGACACAAATAACAAAATGTAAGTACCATCCCAACTGCAGAAAATAGTACGGTAAGCTCAAAGGTGATCGGTATCCACGCAGGTAGCGCAAAGTGAGGCTTGCCGCCTATGTTCATCGGCCAATCTTTACAGAATATCCATGTCATGAACCCAAGTGCTGTAGTTGTGCCGGTAGCAGCATATATAAATCCCGCTGTATGTAAACTTGTCTCCCTGATCCCCATTGCATGATCCAGTCCATGAATTGGAAAAGGAGTATAAACATCGTGGATCTTAAAACCCGCTTTGCGTACACTTTTTACCGCAGGAAACAATACCTTTTCGTCGTTAAAGGCGCCTACTACAAATTTTTTAATACCTCCAGCCATATGTTTAGCTTTTAGCTGCAAGCTTTTAGCTGCAAGCTTTTATCAAATAAATTAACATCTCAAAAAAAACCTAAACAATTCAAAGCTCGATGTTTGGCTAACAGCTAACAGCTTATAGCCAACAACTTTTCTCAATGCGCATGCACAACTTCTTCCTGGTAAAATTTATCCGCATCAGCTTTTTCAATGTCTGTCATCTTCATCTTATAATTCTCACCACTGGTTTTCAGGATGGCTTTGATCTCTGCGACTGCAATAACAGGGAAATATTTTGCAAAGAGGAAGAAGCATGTAAAGAACAATCCAAAAGTTCCGAGGTAGAAACCGATCTCATAAATACTCGGACTGTAATAAGTACTCCAGCTTGAAGGAAGATAATCCCTGTAAACAGATGTAACAATGATCACAAAACGCTCATACCACATCCCGATATTTACAATAATGCTCATAAAGAATGTTACCGCAATATTCCTTCTCAACTTGCGGCTCCAGAATAACTGTGGAGATACCACATTACAGAACATCATCAAATAATAACTCCATCCATATGGGCTCCAGATATTTGCCCGGTTCTGGCTGAATGCCCACCACTCATATGGGTTTTGTCCGTACCATGCGATGAACAATTCCGTTAAGTATGCGCAACCCACAATACTTCCCGTTAAAACAATTACTTTATTCATTGCTTCAATATGGCCAATTGTGATATAATTCTGGAGATTCATTACTTTTCTAACAACGATCAAGAGCGTCTGCACCATTGCAAAGCCGGAAAAAATAGCTCCTGCCACGAAGTATGGAGGAAAGATCGTTGTATGCCATCCCGGAACAATTGAAGTGGCAAAGTCAAAAGATACAATTGTGTGTACTGAAAGAACAAGTGGGGTCGCCAAACCAGCCAACACCAATGAAAGGCTTTCATGCCTTTGCCAATGCTTGGTACTACCTGTCCAGCCAAATGCCGCAATACCGTATAATAATTTGCGAAGTTTAGTTTTAGCACGGTCACGCACAGTTGCAAGATCCGGCAATAGACCTGAATACCAGAATAATAATGATACCGTAAAATAAGTTGAGATGGCAAATACGTCCCACAAAAGTGGTGAGTTAAAATTCACCCAGACAGGACCACGTGTATTTGGATAAGGCATGATAAAGAAAGCCAGCCAGACACGGCCCATATGCCATATCGGGAACTGGCCTGCACACATTACCGCGAAAATTGTCATCGCTTCAGCAGCACGGTTAACACCCGTTCTCCAACCCTGGCGGAATAATAAAAGGATAGCGGAAATGAGCGTTCCCGCGTGACCGATACCTACCCACCAAACGAAGTTTGTAATATCCCATCCCCAGCCGATCGTTTTATTCAGGTTCCACTGTCCGATGCCGTAAGTTACTTCCCTGTAAACACTGTATACACCAAAAAGAAGCAATCCCACACTGATATAAAAACCAATGTACCATAACATACTTGGCTTCATTTCGATCGGACCAATTATATCTTCGGTTACCTGGTGATAATCCTTATTGCCATCAACCAGCGGTTCCCTTTGTTGTGATTCGTATTTTAATAATGACATATCTTTTTAGCTTTTAGCTTTTAGCTCTTAGCCGTTAGCTTTATGATTTAAGTGACATGATGTGCCACGAAATTATTATGACTGTTTTTCCTCGTGGATCTGTCCGTGCAACTCTTCTTTATCTGCACCTAATTGCCTGTCAGTATTTCTCACCTTAGCCAGGTAATTGATGTTTGGAAGTGTATGCAGTTGTTCAAGCACATAAAAGCTGCGATTCACCTGTTCTTCATTCCTGATCTTTGAAATATTGCTTTGTTTATCGTTTACATTTCCAAAAACAATTGCATTGGTTGGGCATGCTTGTGAACATGCAGTTTGTAAATTGCGTACCATGGTCGGATCCTGGTGTTTTTTAGCTTCCAGCTTTCCTTCCTGTAAACGCTGAACGCAAAAAGAGCATTTTTCCATTACTCCTCTTGACCGAACAGTAACATCTGGATTCAACACCATTCTGGTAAGATCCTCATTCATTTGCAATACAGACTCATTCATGTCAAGTCCGATCAACGATTTCTGGTTATCCGGAAAACTATCTGCCCCGGTATAATCAAGCCAGTTAAAGCGGCGCACTTTATATGGACAGTTGTTCGCACAATACCTTGTTCCGATACACCTGTTATAAGCCATTTGATTCAATCCTTCAGTGCTATGATTTGTAGCCGCAACCGGGCAAACATTTTCGCAAGGAGCATTGTCGCAATGCTGGCAAAGCATCGGCTGAAAGATCACGTCCGGGTTTTTCACATCGCCTGTGAAGTACCTGTCGATACGAAGCCAATGCATTTCATGATAACGCTGAACCTGTATCTTTCCAACAACACTTACATTATTTTCTGCAGTACAGGCAACAACACATGCGCTGCAACCAGTGCAGGTATTCAGGTCAATACTCATTCCCCATTTAATACCAGGTTTGGCATAATCAGGATAAGGTGTACCATCTTTTACAAAATCTGTTCTTCCTTCCGCCATTATAACACCGCGTTCCTTCCTTGGTTCTTCCAAAAGTTCTTCGGGGTTTGCAAGAAAGCGGGAAAGATTTGTTTCAAAAATAATAGGCCTGTTCTCTGAAGAACCATGAACCTGTGTTTGTGCCAGTGGGTAAGTATCACCTGTTTTTTCAAGTGTTGCGGGGGAAGTGTATAATACTGAAGCGCCATCATAGCCCACAAGCGGATAAGCATTCTTACCAGTGTTTGCCGCTGATCTTCCAATGCGCTCTTTAGATAAATTATCGTCAGAGCTGCGTCTACCATAACCCAAAGCAACAGCCACCGTAGATGGATGGATGCCTGGTAGGATAAGCGCTGGTAATTCAACCATTCTGCCATTCACGGTTACTTTTATAACAGGCTTTTCAGGCTGCACTTCATATTTATCTGAATCCCTTTGAACGAATACATCGATTCCAAGTAATGATTTTGCAAGCTCCGGGCTTATCATAGCATAATTATCCCAGGTTACTTTAGAAACCGGATCCGGTAATTCCTGCAGCCATGGATTGTTTGCCTGGCTGCCATTTCCAATCGAAATCTTTTCGTATAAGAATATTTCTGTTGCTCCTGATCTAACGGTGGCAATTTTTGAAGAAGCTTCCGAAAGCTTTGCATTACTGAAAGGGCTACCCGCAGCTGCCGCCGGAATAGCAGGCTCAACAACCCCATCCTGCAATGCCTTATTGAAAGCATCTGCACCACCTAATAAACCAGTCCAGTAATTTCTAAAATATATTTCATATTCATCTGAAATAGGAATGACCGTTGTATTAACCGGCTGTATAACCCTGCCCATGGAATCTTTCTGCGGAACAGCTGTAACTGCAATCGTTACTCCGCCCATCCATTTGATAAGCGAAGTTTGAAAAGGCCTTGTCTTAAACAAAGGGTTTATCGCGGGTTGCATAAGACTAACATAACCGGATCTGGGCTCAGCATCGCCCCAGCTTTCAAGCCAATGGTGTGCAGGGATCGCGTATTTACACATTTCCGTGGTTTCATCCATTGAACTATTAAATGAGATCGTAACCGGTACTTTAGCAATTCCGCTTATAAGTGCTTTATGATCAGGGTAATTATAAACCGGGTTACAATCCCAGATCATTAAAGCACCAATTGCGCCGGCGTTCATATCTGCAACAAGACTAACCATTTCCGCATCAATTCCTTTACGGTAATTTGATGTGGACGACCAGTTGATCGTTGTTCCATTTGCACTTATAGCTTCGTTGATCGCATTAACGATCATTTGAATATTCACATCGTTACTTCCACAAACCACCAATGATTCCCCCTTACTGAGGTTAAGTGCAGCAGCAGCTTGTTCAATGCCTCTTGCAACCTTTGCATCAGCAATAACAGGAGCAATAACGGTGCCGCCTAGCTTTGATAATAAAGCAAGCGCAATTGCGGCTGTTTCTGAAGGCTTATGCGTATAACGGTCATCTGCATTGCTACCCGTAAGGCTAAGCATGCTTTCAAATTGAATGTGACGGCTTAAGGTAGGCTTCTCGCCTTTTATTCTACGTGTATCACCATATTGCTTATTGAATTCCACCGGGCTTAACCAGCTCCCTAAAAAATCTGCGCTAAGGCTAACGATCGTTTTTGCCTTGCTGAAATCATACGATGGAATAGCCCTTTTGCCATAACATGCCTCATTCGCCAATAGCATTCCATTATAGCTTACGGCATCATATTGCACATGACGACCATTGGTGTATTTTCCAAAAAAATCTTTTATGATCTGTAAAGTGGAAGGTGAGTTTATTGTGGATGTGAGCAAAACAACTGGTTTTCCACCGATGCCTGCCAAACCGTTTGCGACCATTGTATCAAACGCCTCAAAGGTGCTTACTTCTTTAAAAGCATTACCGTCTTTTTGCAGGGGATGACGAAGCCTTATTGTATCGTAAAGGTCAAGTACAGATGCCTGAACCTGCGCACTTGTGCCTCCTTTGGTTATTGATGATAGCGGATTTCCTTCAATTTTGATCGGCCTGCCGTCCCTTTGCTTTACTAATACACTTACCGCATCTCCACCATTCACATAAGTTGATGCATAAAAATTAGGAACACCCGGAATGAGATTATCCGGCTTGTTCAGGTATGGAACAGCTTTGCGTACAGGCATTTCACAACTTGCGGCCAATGCGGCTGCGGCTGTGCTGAAGCCCAGGTATTTTAAGAAATCCCTGCGGGGAGTTTTGCCATCCAATAAACCTTTTTCTTCCAGGTCTTCGAGTGGAAGTAAGTCTTCCTGGAACTCGTCACCGGTCGATTCTTTAAAGGCATCGGACTGATTCAGTTCTCCAAAATTCTGCCAGTACTTCTTGTTACTCATAATTTTTTAAATGTGCTGATAAGCTAATGCCTGCCCGGCTGAATGCCGTTTGGACGGGTGCTAATATGCTAATTCTTTAAATTGTTACTTATTCTATTAAGAGTGTACTAAAAATTGTGATCCATTCCAGCAATTACTATATCAATAGTGGCACTTCTGACATTCGGTTCCACCGATCGTTTCTACCGTTACACTATCTATCTTATGTTCCTTGATATCCTTGTGAAACTTTTCGTAAATGCTATAAAACTTATTCCCAGAGCTATCCGCATTATTATAAAAGTCAACCTTGCTTTCGCGGTGACAATTGATACACCAACCCATACTTAATTCTGCAAATTGGTATACTTCAGGCATTTCCTGGATATTTCCATGACATGTCTGGCATTGCTGTTTTCCAACTTTTATGTGCTGGCTATGATTAAAATAAACATGGTCCGGCAGGTTATGGATCTTTATCCAGGGTATAGGCCTTGCGCCATCTGCGATCCCGTCTTTGTTTTTATCGGGGTTGTATTGTTTTGTTGCTGGATTCCATCCTGCGTAAGAATAAAGCTTTTGTATCTCATCCGTTCCATTCACTGATTTACCATCCTCTCTTGTGATCGCTTCTCCTTTATATTCTTTGATCGCCATATGGCAATTCATACAAACATTTACTGAAGGAATACTTGCGTGTTTACTGTCCTGCGCACCACCATGGCAGTACAGGCAACTTATCTGGTTTACTCCGGCATGTACTTTATGTGAGTAATACACTGGTTGAACCGGCTGGTAATCTTTCATCCTTCCCAAACCAATAGCAGCGCTGATCGTAACATACCCACCTAGTCCAAATAAAACCAGCACGGCAGCCATGAGATATGTCTTATTCCGATAAAAAGGAACCGGCTCACCGCGATGAACTCCTTCTTTCTCGTCTGTAAGCTTGCGAAGATTGCTGTTGACCTGTAATAATATAAAAGCAACCAGTGCTAATACAAGTGTGAGAATTCCGAATAAAAGTGAATTGTCGGATGATGGCTGAGTTGAATCATTGGGTGTAGTAGTTGGCGTTGATGGTGTATATTCATCCACATACTTCAAGATCGCATCAATGTCTTCCTTTTTTAATTGGGGAAAAGCTGTCATGATCGTTGGCTTATAGCGATCGAAAAGCTTTTTAGCGTATGCATCCGTAGCGATCATTGCTGTAGGATTGTGAACCCAGCTATAGACCCAATCTGCACTTGGCTCTCTTTCCTTCCATCCCTTCAATGCAGGCCCGGTATAATCAGCATCCGGCTTGTGGCAATTAGAACAATTTTGTTTAAATAATGCAGCACCATCCTGGGCGATCAAAGAATTATTTAGAGAAGAAAGAAGAACAAGCAGTAAACAGGTAAAAACTTTATTAATGATTTTTCTATAGCGACTCATACAGTTTATCGGGGCTAATGTGGAAAATATCCTTATTTGTGTGCAAAAATAAGGTACGAGTGTGACAATTTATCAAAAACGTTAATTTTTTTTTCCCTTATCTGGACTGGATTTCAGCCGATTGTGAGACACAGTATATTACTATTGTCACGCATTTGTAACTAATTATCTGATGACAATTTTAATACGGTGATGAAATTTTTTATACAATGTTTTCCCGCAATTTTGCAACATGTTAAAAAAATTGCAAAAGCGGTGGAAGGTAAATTCATTGAATCTCGTTTTGATCATCGCCACATTTGCAATTGGAGGAAGTCTTTGTGGATGGGCTGCCCGGAAACTTCTTTTGGTAACTGGATTGGAAAAAGGAATTCCGTGGATATTGGTTTACATAGTGGTGGTCACCTTATTATGGCCGGTGTGTGTAATACTAGTAAGCTTTCCGATGGGCCAGTTTCGTTTTTTTAAAAATTATATTATTAAGGTATGGTCCAAAATGTCTGGTAAATCCGTTCCTGTAGCAAACCAGGGGGCACGGATAGCAATATTTGCAAGTGGTGCGGGGACCAATGCAAAAAAAATAATAGAATATTTCGACAAGCCTGGCAAGGATCAGATTGCAACAATTGCCCTGATCGTTACCAATAAGGCCGAAGCTGGTGTTTTACTGATAGCAAAAAGGTCCGGCATACCTGCACTGATCATTGAAAAGGAAAAATTCTTCAGGGGAGATGTATACATACCCGAATTACAAAAACATCAGATAGATCTTATAGTGCTTGCAGGTTTTTTATGGAAACTTCCTACGGGGTTGGTTAACGCTTACCGTAAGAAGGTCATAAA
Source organism: Ferruginibacter sp. (assembly GCA_039920685.1). GTDB lineage: Bacteria > Bacteroidota > Bacteroidia > Chitinophagales > Chitinophagaceae > Ferruginibacter. The sequence continues at coordinate 11,925 of JBDSDG010000020.1, read as the reverse complement.
CATTCATCCGGCACTATTACCAAATTATGGTGGTAAAGGAATGTATGGTACTCATGTACATGAAGCCGTAATCCTGAACAAAGAAAAGCAAAGCGGCATCACCATTCATTTTGCAGATGAATTGTATGATCACGGAGAGATCATATCTCAGGCGTTCTGCCAGGTAGATCCTTCAGATGATGCCAACACTCTTGCCAAAAAGATCCATGCCCTAGAGCACCATCATTATCCCAGGGTTATAGAACAACTCGTACAAAAGCAAAATCAGCGTTAAACAATATTTGCAGACCGGCATTCATAGAATTCTTGCTTAATATTACAGGTTTTAAATGTTGACCATTTGTCATACAAGCATATTTATCTTTTTGTTTTCGTAATTCTTTTTGCTTCCTCTGTGCGATCGCAGTTAGTTGTAAGTGGGACAGTTCTCGACAGCAGTAAGATCAATTATATAGAGAACGTGAGGGTTGTAAGCTCAGGCGGCATGTTCTCAGTAACGGATAGCCTTGGGCGTTACTCCATCATGACAACTGAAAATGATTCTCTTACCTTCTATTACAACAATAAGCCCACACAAAAATTTGCAGTGCATTCGATACCCGACCCTTCCCGCTTCGATATTTCTTTGAGGATAAAAGTGAAAGGCAAATACAAGGTTTTAAATGAAGTGGTGGTTTATTCCAAATCATATAAGCAGGATTCTTTGGAGAACAGGCAGGCATATGCAGATGTTTTTGACTATAGCAAGCCCGGGTTGTCAACATCAATTGCACCGGGCGGTGCCGTTGGTGCTGATGTAGATGAGCTGATCAACATTTTCCGCTTCCGGCGAAATAAACGATTAAGGGCTTTCCAGCAACGGCTTGAAACCCAGGAACAGGAAAAATTCATCAACTACCGTTTCAATAAAGTTTCGGTCAGGCGTACCACGGGGTTGACTGGCAATTTATTGGATAGTTTCCTGGTTTGGTACAGACCAACATATGAATTTGCAAGAAACACGGATGAACTCACTTTTTCTCAGTATATTTTAAATGCTTATTATCAGTTTCAAAAACTGGTGGTTGTCCCCTCTGCGAAAAAACCAGAACAATAAGTTTCCTTTCAATTGTTGCAAAACAAAAAAAGCGAGGTAATTTTCAGCGAATATTTTTTATATGGAAAGACCGCACAATGAGCTCAAGAAGGAATTCCAGTTAGAAAGGATGATCCTGTTCAGTGATGCAGTGTTCGCCATAGCAATTACATTGCTTGTAATTGAGCTTAAGGTTCCCGAGATCGGAAGGGCAGAGCTTACCGAAGGAAAACTACTGCAGGCCCTTGGGGATATGATCCCGAAATTTTTTGGCTTTATCATCAGCTTTATGTTCATTGGAATTTACTGGACGGTACATCATCGTTTATTCGGTTACGTTATAGCCTATACACCAAAGCTTCTTAGATTGAACTTGTTGTTTTTATTTGCTGTGGCACTGATGCCTTTTAGCACTGCTTTCTATAGTGAATATATCATGAAGCATGTGCTCACACCGGTGATCTTTTATACTGCCAATATTATCCTGCTTGGCCTCTTTAACCTCCTCATGTGGCGTCATGTTAGCCGGCCTGCTAATAAATTGTCGGAGGGATTGAGCCAGTCTGACGCACGGTATTTTGTTTTCAGGTCTATTGTTGTACCTGTTTTATTTACTGCATCCGCTTTTGTATATTTAGTGAATCCCATCATTTCCTCTTATATGCCGATGCTCATACCTGTTATAATGCGGCTTTTAAAAAAATATCACGAGAAAAAAAATAAAAAACTCATCTTAAAAGAAACAATATAAATGGAAGATCAAACAACACTTGGCATTGGTACACGTTTGCAACATACCCAACACGGTCCTGGTGTGATCGTTGGTGTGCGCTATGCAACATATCTTATTTCTTTCATTCATCATGGTATAAAAGAAATTGATAAAACAGACACGCATCTTGACGAGATAATTCCTGAAAACATCACAGCTGAAATTGAAACAAGCTCAGAAATAGAAAAAAGCTTGCTGAAGATCCTCAGGCAATGGTCGGGCATAACAGAGCCAGTGTACATTGCTGATAAATGGATCGGAGGTATGATGTTGTTACAGACAGCAGATAAGACTTTAAAGCCAAAGGAAGTGCCAATAGATGTATTCTTTCACAAGATCGTAATGCTGCGTGACAGGCTAAGGGTGCTGGAACAAAACATCAATAGCCATAAAATATTAACAGACGAAGACAAGGTAAACCTGCAGCAATATATCACAAGGATCTATGGCACATTAACAACATTCAATGTGCTTTTTAAAAATAAAGAACATTGGTTTGTAGGGGAGAAGGGGAGTGGAGATGACCCGCGGTAACAAACGCTCTTTTAGAACTTTCCGACACTGTTTCTGTTATGTATTAGGATTCTCTCATTTTAGACAACAAGTAATATTTTAATATGGAATACAATGACCTAACCCCCGAAGAAGAGCGCATCATCCTTCATAAAGGAACAGAAATGCCATTCAAAGGTGAATACACAAATAACAAGCAAGCCGGTACTTATATATGCCGGCGATGTAACGCGTCTTTATATGAATCAAAGGATAAATTTGATTCACATTGCGGCTGGCCTAGCTTCGATGATGAGATACCGGGCGCCGTAAAGCGTATACCCGACGCCGATGGTAGCCGGACAGAAATTGTGTGCACAAATTGTGGCGGGCATTTAGGACATGTATTTATTGGTGAGCGGTTCACCGAAAAGAATACCCGGCATTGTGTGAATTCGATATCAATGAAATTTATTCCGCAATGATGTGTGATATATGATATATTATGTGTGATGGGGGTTTTCACAGCTTTGGACTGCCTTTTTCCTTTTGTTTTTATAATTTGTAAGCATACTTTTCTTGAATTTATGGATAAGAAAGTATTGCAACAAAGAACAAGAAAGTTTCACATTGATGTAATCAACTTGTGCCATGATTTCCCAAGAACCGTGGTCGGGTTTGAAATTGCGAAACAACTATTACGTTCGGCAGGATCTGTGGCAGCGAATTACAGAGCTTCGTCCAGGGCTAAATCCAAGTCAGACTTCATTAATAAAATTCAAATTGTAATTGAAGAGGCTGATGAATGCAACTATTGGCTAGATATAATTGAAGCAACTAGCATTAAACCAGGAGCGGAAACCATTCGATTGATCGATGAGGCAAATCAGTTAACCGCGATATTCACGGCTACCAATATTACCGCAAAAGCAAATCACAGGATATAAATCAAATATCATCGATCACATCATATATTATAGATCACAGCTCTTAGTACCGCATTAATTTTCCAATCGTTTCTTCCAATCTAGAATACGCCATAAAATTTTTTTCCAACTCGACATTAAATGGAACAGGACTATCAAGGCTGGCGCAGCGCATGATAGGTGCATCCAAAAGTGTATAACAATGTTCCGCGATCCAGGCAGATATTTCTCCACCAACCCCACCCGTTAATGTATCTTCATGAAGGATCAAAACCTTACCTGTTCTCTCCACCGAGCTTCTGATCGCTGCATAATCGAGTGGCAATAATGTTCGGAGGTCTGTAATATCAATTGAGATAGATGGATTCTTTTGTGCATATTCGAATGCCCAATGGACGCCGGCGCCATAAGTAATTATAGACATGTCTTCGCCTTCCTGCAAATGATTTGCTTTTCCTAATTCGATCTCATAATATTCATCCGCAACGGGTCCACTAATGCTACGGTATAAAGCTTTATGCTCAAAGAAAAGAACCGGATTCGGATCATTGATAGCAGCGATCATTAAACCTTTTGCATCTGCCGGTGATGACGGATACACCACTTTTAATCCAGGTGTATGAACAAACCATGCTTCATTGCTCTGGCTGTGAAAAGGGCCTGCGCCAACTCCACCACCTGTAGGCATGCGAATAACAACATCTGCATTTTGGCCCCACCGATAGTAAATCTTGGCAAGATTATTAATGATCTGGTTGAAACCTACTGTAACAAAATCTGCAAACTGCATCTCCATAACTGATTTAAACCCTTCAAGGCTCAAACCTAATGCTGCGCCTACGATAGCGCTTTCGCACAAGGGTGTATTACGAATTCTTTCTTTGCCGAATTTCTCCACGAATCCTTCTGTTACTTTAAATGCGCCACCATACTCGGCAATGTCTTGTCCCATTAAAACAAGGTTACTATGTTTATTCAGTGACTGCTCCAGTCCGTCACTAATAGCATGAATGAATTTCTTTTCTGAGGTTTTATTTTCAACATTTGTTTGAGATGGCTGATATGGCGCATATACATCATCCATTTCTTCCTCGGTATCCGGAATGATCTTCTCTCCAACAAATCCGGCTTTCAATTCATTCTCTATATGATCTTTAATTTCATTTCGAATTGACGATATCTCAGATGCAGTAAGAATTTTTTCCTGCAGAAGCCATTCTTCAAAATTTTTGATCGGATCTTTTTTATCCCATTCTTCAAAAAGATTTTTCGGTACATATTTTATTCCGCTTGCTTCTTCATGACCACGCATCCGAAAGGTCATGCATTCGATCAAATACGGCTTTTGATTTTTTATACAATATTCTCTTACACCTTTTATAGTATCATATACAGTAAGTATATTATTTCCATCAATCTGAACTCCTTCTATACCATAACCCACTGCTTTATCAACAAGGTTTTTACAACGGTATTGTTCATTTGATGGTGTACTTAATCAGTAGCCATTATTTTCAATGATAAAAATTACCGGTAGATCCCAAACCGCGGCTGTATTTAATGCTTCGTGAAAATCACCTTCGCTGGTGCCACCGTCGCCGGTAAATGCTAGGCTGACCTTTTGCTCATTCTTCAGTTTATGTGCAAGTGCAACACCATCTGCGATCGCGAGTTGCGGTCCAAGGTGAGATATCATTCCACAGATATAATGGTCTTTATTTCCAAAGTGAAAGCTTCTTTCTCTTCCCTTACTATAACCGTCCTTATAACCCTGCCACTGTTTAAAGAGCTTGTTCAAGGGCATTTTCCTTGATGTGAATACGCCTAGATTTCGGTGTAAGGGCATGATCCATTCATCGGCCTGTAAAGCCATTGTGGCTCCAACGGAAATTGCTTCCTGCCCGATCCCGCTGAACCATTTTGAAATTTTTCCCTGCCTTAGCAATACCAGCATCTTATCCTCGATCATTCTTGGAAGCAAAAGGTTAGCGTAAAGGCTTTTTAAAGTTTCAACAGGTATATCTCGTTTATCAAATTGCATGTACAGTTTCTTAATAGTTGGCAAAGTTAATTGTTGTGATGAATAGAATCACCAGAATTGGTAAAGCACTGCAATCACTAAACCGTGTTAAAAAAAATACAAAACGCCTTTTCCTGTAAATGGCATTATGAAAAATTTCCCGCCGGTGCATCTGTGGCAAAAAACAACTAATTATGAAGCTATCATTTAAACCCTACACGATCGGATTATTTTCCATTATTGCAATCTTATTGCTGGCCTCAAAAAGGCCTGAAAAAACCAATGACCCGGTTACGGTTTCTTTCCCCAATTTACCAAAGATCCAGGCAGCAATATTATTGGATGTAAGCAATAGTATGGATGGACTAATAGAGCAGGCCAAGGCCCAACTTTGGAATATGGTAAGTGTAATGGGTAAAGCGAAATGTAATGAAACAACACCAGAGATCGAGATCGCATTATATGAATATGGCAGAACAACGAATGACCCAAAACAGGGATTTGTAAAGCAGATCAGTGGATTTACGACTGACCTTGATAAACTTTCTCAACAACTTTTTAATTTAACGACCGATGGCGGTGATGAATACTGCGGACAAGTAATTTATAGTTCTCTAAAAAACCTTGATTGGGATACGGCAAATTCAAACTACAAAGTAATCTTCATTGCCGGTAATGAAGATTTTCTGCAGGGAAATTTATTATACACAAAGGCTTGCTCAGACGCAAAGAATAAAGGTGTGATCGTGAACACTATTTATTGCGGCGACAGGGTGCAGGGTATACGTGAACATTGGAATCTTAATGCAGAATGCGGGAACGGGAGCTTCACAAACATTAACCAGGACGCAAAGATCGAAGAAATTCCCACACCATATGACAGCGTGATCTTTGCTCTCAATGATAGATTGAATACAACTTATCTCACATTTGGAGCTCACGGAGAATCGGCATTTGCTGCACAATCAAATGTTGATAAAATGAATTACAATACAAATAAATCGGCTGCAGTAAAACGAGTTGAAGTTAAAGGCAAAAAAGAATTGTATAAAAATACAACGTGGGATATGGTTGATGCAGCAGAAAAGGACAGATCATTTGCCGATAAAGTTGATATGAGAAGTTTGCCGGATAGCTTAAAAAACAAAAGCCGGAAAGAAATTAAACAATTGATAGATACCAAAACAATTGAACGGGCTGAAGTTCAAAAGGACATTGAAGAAGTAACTACAAAACGGCAGGCCTATATAGTGAATGAAAAAAAGAAATCTTCTACAAAACAAACTGCAACACTGGAATCAGAAGTGGAAAAGTTGATTAAAAAGCAGGCTGTTAGATTTAAGATGGTAATTCCATAAAGCAATTTGGAAATGTGGTAATTTGGAAATTTGGAAATTATAGCGCTGTGCTGAGAAAATCTTCAAATTTTCAAATTAATTATCCCCCTTTTTTTTCAAAGCCGCATTTGTAGCCGATGAAAAAATAGAAAGCACCAGGCTAAAGATAAGTGCCCAGAAAAATCCATCTATCCTGATGCCGTCAATGAATTTGTCAGCAATAATAATGATCAGCGCATTTATCACGAAAAGAAAAAGCCCCAAGGTTAGTAAAGTAATGGGGAGTGTGAACAGGATGATCAAAGGCTTTATGAACAGGTTTAACAGTCCGAGTACCAACGCAAAAATAATTGCAGTTCCATAGCCATCAATATGAACACCGCTAAGGATCAGCGATAATCCATAAGCAATTGCTGCGGTGATCAATAATCGAATAATGAAAGTCATAAAGAAACATTTTGGAAATATGCTGACCTGGAGATTTGGAAGTGTAAAGACAATTCAACCAGGAGACATCTCCACTTTGATACATCTCCAAATTTCCAATTAATAAACCACCAATTCATAAAATTTTTCCGGGTGCAGATATTTATTTGCGATCTCCTGTAATTCAATTGCGCTGATCGTTTTTATCTCATTTACCGAATCATAAAAATAACTTTCGTCCAGGTTATTCAAAATAATATTCTTCCACTTTGCCATTATATGAAAAGGGCCATCAAGGTCTCCCAAAATTCCACCGATCATGAAATTTCTGACCAAAAGCAATTCCTCTTCTTCAATTTTTTCTTCACGAAGCTTTTTCATCTCTTTGTATATCTCTTCGATCGCTGGCTCGCAAACATCTTTTCCTGCTTCCGTGGAGATCAGCCAGGCGCTCTGCTGCATATGGTTTTGAAGGTAACTGTGAATCCCATATGTATATCCCTTTTCTTCGCGGATATTACTCATAAGCCTTGATCCAAAGAAACCACCAAAAACATTATTCAAAATAATTGCCTTTTTAAAATCCGGGTGGTGCCGATTTGGAAAATTTGATGCAATACGTATCGCACCCTGCACAGCGTTGGGATCATTTTGTACGCGGAATTTTTTTTCAATTGCGGGGGTAGCTTTTATATCCGGAAGTTTATAAGAAGGCTTGCTAAGCAAAAGCTTTCCCAAATGCTCGTTCAACAATTTCTGAAGGTCAGAAGGTATCTTTCCTGCAACGAAAATTATTGCCTGTCCGTTTAGATAATATTGCTGGTAAAATGCTCTTACCTGCTCAATGTTTAACCTGTCAATATCCTCCAGGTTTGTATAGGTACCATAAGGATGATGTTCCCCAAATAAATAACTATCAATTAATCTGCCAGCAACAAATTCACACTTCTGCAGGTTAACCTGTAATCGTTGACGGCAGTTTTGCTGATAAATTTCTAACTCCTGTTCCGGGAATTTTGATCCAGAGATCATGTCCTCTATTACCGGCAAAAGCTTATCCAGATGTCTTGTCAATGTGTGTAATGTTATCACTGCAGTTTCATTATAACAAGCCCTGTTACAATAACCGCCATAATATTCAAAATCTTCATTGATTTGAAATGCAGTACGTAACGAGGTGCCATTCTTCAATAAAAAATTTGTTGCAGATGCGATCCCTTTTTGCTGTTCAAAAAAATTGCCGGCAAAAAAAACTATTTCAAGTTGCAATACGTCCTGGGCGCCGGCATTGATGGAATAAACAGGCAACCCATTGTCGAGCGTATAATGCTCGTAAGGCTTTAATTCAAGCTTATAATCAATGGCGTCTTTTATTACGGGAGAATCCTTTCTGTTCATCATTTAGTTATTGGATAAGTAATACATGGTATTTGAATTGTTGATATCAAAGATCATCTGGCATTCTTGCTTTATTTCTTCCGCAGTCACGGATTGGTATTTTGAAAGTTCTGTATTTATTAGATCCGCATCGCCCAGAAGTTCATACATGGCAATGCTTGCGGCACGGCTCATCACGCTCATATCTTCAAAAGCCATGGTGCTTTCTGTTTTGTTTTTTACCTTTTCTAATTCAGAAACTGTTATCCCTTCATCCTGGAGTTTTTTCAATTCCTGCAACACTGCATCATCTGCAGCCTTAATATTAACACCTTTTACAAGCTTACCTTCAATGGTAATAATACCTGCATCTGTGCTTCCGAAATGATAACAATCAATATTGCTGAACAATTGTTTTTCTTTTACAAGGCTTTGATACAACCGGGATGATCCCCCACCACTTAGTATATCTGTTATCAGGTCTGCCACATAATACCGCGGGTCAGTTCTCGGGTAAATATGCCAGCTTTTAAACAATGCATCGAGTGGAACGTTTGCCTTTATCTCAAGTGTTCTGGGAGCCATTTGTTTTGGCTCCTTTGGAAGATCACGGTTGTATTTTTCACCGCCAGGTATACTGCCAAACCATTTCTCCGCCAGCTGTTTAATATTTTCAAGCTCTACATTTCCGGCAACAACCAGGATCGCATTGGAAGGTGTATAATGCTTAATGAAAAAATCCTTTACATCCTGCAATTGTGCATCTTCCACGTGCTTTAACTCTCTACCGATCGTCATCCATTTATAAGGATGCGTAGTATAGATAAGTTCCCTGAATTTATGCCATGCATCACCGTAAGGCTTATTAATATAGTGCTCCTTGAATTCTTCCGTTACAACCTTGCGCTGAACATCGAGGCTTTTCTTTGAAAATGCAAGACTAAGCATGCGATCGCTTTCAAGCCAAAATGCAGTTTCAATATTTTCTGCCGGAAGCTGGCAATAATAATTCGTGAGATCATTTGTTGTGTAAGCATTGTTTTCCCCACCTGCCATTTGTAAAGGCTCATCATAAACCGGGATGTTCTTGCTGCCACCAAACATGAGGTGTTCAAATAAATGTGCAAATCCGGTCATAGCTGGATTCTCATCCCGTGCACCCACATCATATAATACATTCACCACAGCCATGGGCGTACTTTTATCCTGGTGTACCAATATCCTCAGACCATTGGTTAGAACAAATCTTTCAAATTGGATCATGCTGCAAATGTACGGCGCTGCTTACTAATAGAAACAGCAGCTAACGGTAAGATTTATAATAGGTAAATGAGATTTACCTGATCGACCGGGTTTTTATGTTTAACTCCATTAATTCATTTTCTCTTTTAATTATAACTCTCAGTCTTTCATTTGGGCTTTGAAAAATGCTTCTGTAAAGCTGGATATTCCTTGACATATTATTTCCGACACCAATGATCTCATCATTTACGTAAAATCCTGCCTTTGCCGCCGGTGAACCAGGGATAACATCCACCACCATGATCTTTCCATCAAGGTAATAGATACCCAATCCGGTATAAGCATAATCAAACTGGTCGTAATAATGAGTATTCGGCTTTATAAAAATTTCCCGTTTAGGATAATTGAAGATCACATTGAACCTTCTCAATAGATCATTGCCGATAAGACCGCCTGTGAAAGGATAGGACGTTATATTATTGTCGTCTTCATATAAATAGGTGGGCACGTGGTGGAACCTGTATGGGCCGACCTTTACTTCACGCACAACAGTTAACCTCATTTTAAGCATTCCTCCCATTCCTTCAGCCTGGGTTACCAACGGCTTTCGTTTATTTAGAAGAATGCTGCTGTCTTTCGCAAATCGCTCACTCATCAAAAAACAAAGTCCGGCGCCTGTATCTAAATAAAAATTGAATGGCATACGTCTCCTGTCCTTTACCTGGATAAATTGAATAGGTAATGATGTAAAGCTGGGATGTAATAATGTACCGTTATAAGGATATTGCATTTCTCCTGGCTTATATACATCGATCAGCATACTGTCATAATCTATCTTAATAATATACCGGCTTAAAAAACTATAACCGATGATGCCATCGATCTTTTCTCCATAAACACTGGTTAGTACGTCATAATCATTGATATGGAAATTTAGGTTGTCAACCGTTAATCCGGGGAATTTCAGGCTTTTATTAAATACAAAATGAACCTTTCTCACACCTGCGATCCCGGTGATCAGCGTATCTGTTTGTACAGTGGCAATGTTAAATTCCTTACAAGTTGAAGAATCCAGTGAAATACCACCACTACCGGTATCTAAAACAAAATTGAAAGTATCTTTTATATTTTCTACGCAAGCCCTCACAACAATAACGCCACCGCTGAATTGTTTAAAGGGGAACCGGGTAATATATTGGGCTTGTGGCTGTGGCGATAAGATCTCTTGCGCATTTACATTCACAGTAACAATTAAAAAATATACTATACTGATGAAATACCTCATATAAGTTGTTTACTAAAAATACAACCTAATGGATGTATTTTTGTTGTTTATTATACAATAGGATTATGGATCTGGATGAGCTATATCATAAAGCAATGGCCTTTGAGTTTCTTTCTGTAGAAGAAGGTATGTTTTTATTCCAGAACGCTGCATTGACAGAATTAATGTTCGTGGCAGATGAGTTGAGAAAAAAACAGGTTCCACACGGCAAAGTAACCTGGCAAATAGACCGGAATGTAAATACTACCAATGTATGTATTGCTAACTGCAAGTTTTGTAATTTTTACAGGATCCCGGGCCATAAGGATGCTTATATAACAGACATCGATACTTATAAGAGGAAGATCGAGGAGACCATTAAATTTGGTGGCGACCAACTCTTATTACAGGGTGGCCATCATCCTGGTCTTGGATTATCCTTTTACGTAAACCTGTTCAAAGAAATAAAATCTCTATATCCGCACATCAAGCTACATACACTTGGGCCACCGGAAGTTGCACATATAACAAAGCTTGAAAAAAGCACCCATAAGGAAGTCCTGACTGCATTAAAGAATGCAGGAATGGATAGCCTTCCGGGAGCAGGTGCAGAAATACTAACGGATAGGGTGAGGCGACTCATTAGCAAAGGCAAATGTGGAGCACAGGAATGGCTTGACATCATGCATGAGGCACATAAGCTTAATATTACCACTTCGGCCACGATGATGTTTGGCCACGTTGAAACTTTACAGGAAAGGTTTGAACACCTTGTAAAATTAAGAGAGGTTCAAAGCCGCAAACCTGGTAATGCAAAAGGGTTTCTTGCTTTTATTCCGTGGACCTTCCAGGATGCAGATACGCTGTTGGCAAGAATACGGGGCGTGCACAATTTAACTACACCAGAAGAATATATCCGCATGATCGCCATGAGCAGGATCATGTTGCCGAATGTAAAGAATATACAAGCTTGCTGGCTTACCGTTGGAAAAGA
>JBDSDG010000019.1:0-3160 GCA_039920685.1 Ferruginibacter sp. | reverse complement strand
TGATTGGGGAGAACTGGATTATCTGATCATTGATATGCCACCAGGTACAGGCGATATACATTTAACAATGGTACAAACTGTTCCGGTAACAGGTGTAATTGTTGTTACAACCCCGCAGCTTGTTGCGCTTGCAGATGCAAAAAAAGGAATTGCAATGTTCTCGCAGGCACAATTGAAAGTGCCAGTGATAGGGCTTGTAGAGAATATGAGTTATTTCACCCCTGAAGAATTGCCGGATAACAGGTATTATATTTTTGGAAAGAATGGGGGGAAGGACCTTGCAGAAGAATATGATATTCCTTTCCTCGGACAAATTCCCCTTGTACAAAACATCCGGGAAGGCGGAGATGTAGGCGTTCCCGTTATGGTGAGCGATGATATGATAAGCAAGGAAGCATTTTCGGAATTTGCGGGTAATGCTGCCCGTGGTATTGCGATGCGCAATGCGAATATGGCGCCTTCGGAGATACAGGAGATTTTAGTGTAAGGGAGCTGATAGCCGTTAGCTATTAGCCATTAGCCTATTTTTTACCACAAAGTAAACCAGAGTATTAAGGAGTTTCGCAGAGTATGCATTCTCCTCTGTAAAAAAACTCTGTAAACTCTGTGGTTAAGAATTAATTCACCGATGGGCATCCATACTTCTCTTTCCCTCCAAACTTATAAGCAGCGCCGATCGTAAGACTTGAATAATGATCTTTAAATCCAGGATTTGCGGCAATGCTGAATCCATCCAGGTAATCCGTATGCATGAAACGATAACTTCCTTCCAGGTTGATCGCTATTTTTTCCGAGAGGTTATATCTAATGCCTGCACCGACCGGTACTATCGGAACAATTTTTGGTGTTGGGGTTACCGCATCTGCGGCTAACCTTCCATGTAAGTCTGATTGTTCGCCGAAATAGGAGGCATTATACCGGCTATAATCCCGCGTAATATTTACAGCCGATACGCCCCCACCGGCAAAAACATACGGCTCATATTTTCTTTCGATATAATTACTGCCCCGGATGTTATAGTGTAATAGCAATGTCAGCTCTTTTACAGAAGCAGTGAAAGCAAAGTTGCGTTGCTGCCTCCATTCAGGATATTTGTAAACTGATTCATTACCGGCCAAAGCTGCCAGGTTAAATAATAACCTTACTGAAAACACCGGGTTCATGATCCGTGTACCAAAAAAGCCAATGCCTGGCCGAAGCGTTTCAAAAGAACCATACCGGTTAGGAGTAAGGTCACCCTGATATACATAAGCGCCGGCATGTAGGCCTGCTTCCCACTTTCGCAGACCCGGTTTCTGCGTGAATCCGTCATGAGAAATTAAAAAAAGGATACTGAAGAATACGGGGCAAGTAGATTTTACTGTAACCATTGGATGCAATTTTTAATGAAGAAAAATATCCAATGTATAGTTGAGAGATAGTTGCTATTTAAAAATTATTGAATCACTTTATACTCTCTAAATGGAAAAGTGGAAAGGTTTATTGTGGGGTAACAAAGATTTAACACCTCACCCCAATTTAGTGGGGGGGGTCGTTCATTACCTCACCCCAGCCCTCTCCAATGGAGAGGGAGTATATTTTAAGTTAGTAGGGAGATTAAGGAAACGAATGTCCAGTGGGAAGAGACAACCAATCCAGGGCATTTTTATACTCAAGCTTCTCTACCAGATTAACAGGCAGATTCATCGATTCTATTAATTTGCCCGGATGATGTTCACCTAGCGGAAAAGGATAATCACTGCCAAGACATATATTATCTTCACCCATCACGTCTAAAATAAAACGCATGGCCTTTTCATCATGCACGAGGCTATCGATCCAGAATTTTCCGATATAAGCGAGTGGATCAATTTGATTATCTATTGCCACAAGATCGGGTCGTACATTGTATCCATGTTGGATCCTTCCGATCGTTACCGGAAAAGATCCTCCACCATGTGCAAAAGCAACTTTCAGTTTCGGGAATTTTTCAAACACTCCACCAAATATCATGGAACAAATAGCACGGGAAGTCTCTGCAGGCATTCCTACAAGCCACGGCAACCAATATTTCTGCATCTGGGTTTCTCCCATCATCTCCCATGGATGAATAAAAAGTGCACAGCCCACCCTTTCCGCCTCTTCATAAAATGGGAAAAATTGCTCCTCACTTAAATTAATGCCATTGATATTACTGCCTATCTCTAAACCTGGCAGCTTCAATTCATTTATACACCGGTGCATTTCTTCAATTGCCAGATCTGAATCATGCATCGGAACCGTTCCTATACCAATAAATCGCTTGGTGTCTCTTGAAACAGTATCTGCAATGTGATCATTTAGGAAGCGGGAGGTTTCCAGGCAGTCTTTTGGCTTTGCCCAGTAGTTAAAAAGAACAGGAATAGTTGATAATACCTGGATGGTCACGTCTGTTTCATTCATCTCCTTTAACCGGACCGCAGAATTAAAAGCATTTTCTTCCACTTCCCTGAAAACTTTGTCGCCCTTCATCATGCATGCTTTGCAATTGCGGTGCTCCAGGTGTATAAATTCTCCATAGCCAAATTTCTCTACCCAATTGGGCATTTTGTCGGGCATGATATGGGTGTGGATGTCTATTTTCATCTAAACGGTTTCTGGTTTCTCGTTTTTCGTTATCAGTCTTTAAAATTAGAAAGTTATTAATAAGAAATAAGGCTTTGAATATTGTAGACCAAACGAGAAAACATCTAACGATAAACCAGAAACAAGAAACGAGATTTTTTTATCCTTTCTTAACCGGCGGACTCATTACTGCTCCACACTTATCACAGGTCCTTTTATGTTCATCTGAGTAAAAACCATCCATCACAGGAGGCAATTGTTTTACAATATCGGAAACGTGTAGGTGCTCCTCGTATAATTTATTACCACAGTTCTCGCAATACCACAAAAATCCATCTTCTTCTGTTTCCCTGACCTTTTCTATGACCAGTCCAACGGTATTCGGACCTCTTTGTGGAGAATGCGGGGTTTTTGGAGGAAGCAAAAACATATCTCCTTCATTTATGGGAATATCCCTCGGCTCACCGTTGTCAATAATTTTTAAAACAATATCACCTTCAACCTGGTAGTATAATTCTTCGCTTTCATTATAATGATAATCCTTGCGGGCATTGGGTCCACCTACTACCATTACGAT
>JBDSDG010000018.1:0-3814 GCA_039920685.1 Ferruginibacter sp. | reverse complement strand
GAACGAAAGGTAAAATATATGGGCTGACAGGCGAAGCAGGTGGTGGCAGTTTCTGGGCACCGGCATCCACCATTACCTCTTTATCAAAAGGCTTGTGTTTTCAAAACCTGCAGGCTGCTTATATAGCGGGTTCATATTTTGATATACAAGACCAAAGCGATCTCGCAATAACTAGCACTACAGGTATTTTTAAAGGGTTACTGCGACGCATAGGAGCAGGCAATGACTCTGTTATCCTGTCTTTGATACCGATCGAGAATATAAATACTGCAGGTGCGCCAATTACCATCAATAGTTTTGCAAACTATAACGACACTTATGCAGCAAGTGTTTCTTACACCCTGAGCTCATCGATCACCAGTGGCCAGCGGATCAGGTTTGCATGGAAAATAGAAACCGGCGGTTATGCCTATTACGATACGATCACAAAATTTTTTAACCCCGTGACCTTATTGTATGATAATATGGAAGGAACTTTTGCAACAAACTGGACCGCAACCATTAGTCCTACGAGTACCAATGGGTGGAATTATACCAGCAGCACTGCTTTTGAAGGGACACGTTCTTTAGCAGAATCGCCTACAGGAAATTATACCGCATCCTCAACCCGCCGGGTTACTTATCGAAATACCCTGAATCTTACAGGTGCTACTGCCGCATATCTGAGTTTCTGGGTGAAGCACAAGGCAGAAAATTGCAATGATAAACTGCGTATACAGGTATCAACGAATGGCGGTTCTACCTATTCTTCGCTATGTGGCATGAACACTATTTCTGAAAATGCCGGTACATTGTCATCGCTTCCTGCACTGACGGGTATCCGGGAAAACTGGACAAGGGAACTCGTTGATCTGAGCGCATTCAAAGGGAATTCCAGTGTTCTGTTCCGGTTTGAATTCACCTCCAATACCGATGCATCAAGTGATAGCTATTACAAAAAACTGGACGATGGGTTCTTTATAGACAACCTGCGAATAATTAAAACAACGGCGCCGCTTAGCAGCAGATCCGGCGAATTTGTATATGCTGATAAAATTAAAGGCAATACACCACATCGATTAGAAATGTTGCTATATCCAAACCCGGTAACTGATCAGCTGAATATTGAATTAAATGTGCCGGGAAACGATCACCTTACTTTTTCGGTAATGGATGTGTTTGGGAGGATCATGTATAGCAGGATCATAGAACCAGGACACAGCGCTCTCAATATCAATTCAAAAGCATGGGCCTCCCAGATATATTTTGTGCGGTTGTTGAATGACTCCAACGTGTTGGTTGCGGCAAGTAAATTTGTGAAACAATGACAAGGGGAACACCGGATAACAACGTTCAAGAATCCCTCACGGGTAGTTATAATGCATTTCTCAAGTTCTCTTTGTGAGATCTCCACAGTACCGGATCATAACGGCATAAAAAAAGTCACAGTTTGTACTATGACTCTAGGATGGATTATATACGGGCCTTACTAAAATAATTAAAGTAATATAATCTACATATAACAAGGTGGTCATTAACCGGGACTTAACAACGATCATCGCTCGGAACTCTCCGCCATCTAAACCAGTGATTAACAACACAAATTATCGGAATTTGAAATATATGTCTCTGCGGCAGGCCAGTTGATAGTACCTTATTGTCAGTAAGCACCCATTTAAAGATGCAATGGAAGAAGTTCTTATAGTAAATTTCAGGTTGGGATTTTTTAAATCAATAATACCATGGAGTTTAGTAAAGCATATGATTTTAAACACGGGATAGCATCATCATTTCTCAAAACCAAAAAAGTAAGCCAGCCTGTTAGTTTTGGTTCTGGTAGCAGGGCTAGTGCAGTTCCGATGGCAACACGGATGCCCGCATCTGTGAATGGAATTGGTATAGGAGAAAAAATCAACGGGGAGAGCCTGGTACGAGTATTGACGAGGCAACCGTTACGCATATCCGCATCAGGTCTGTCATCTTATTTTAATATTCCAAAGAGTGATATTACAATTGAATATGCAGGCCCGATAAAATTCATGAGCGCTGTGACAAGAGGACGTCCGCCTTTTCCCGGTGTTTCGGTTGGACATTATAAAATCACCGCAGGCACACTGGGATGTTTTGTTACCGATAAGGAAGGGAAAGTTTACATTCTTAGCAATAACCATGTGCTTGCAAATACGAATGAAGCATTTTTTGGTGATCCTGTTTTGCAAAAGGGCAAACTGGATGGTGGAAGGAGGATGCATGATAGAATTGCCCGGCTCTCTTACCTGATCAAATTGAAAAGCAACAGTCCAAACAGGATGGATGCCGCTATTGCGGAAGTTGACAAGGGATTGAAACTAAATTATTCAATAGGAAACAAGAAAAAAGTATCAGGAGTATGCACGCCAAGGAATAAACAAAAGGTTGAAAAATACGGGAGGACCACAGGCCACACAAAAGGTATGATCACAACAAGGAACCTTGACTTGGAGATAGATTATGATGGCAGGATCATGGTTTTCGAAGACCAGTTTGAAATAAAAGGTGCGAACAATAAAATGTTTTGCGATGGCGGAGATTCCGGATCATTGATATTAGAACAAACGACAGCCAAAGCAGTTGGATTATTGTTCGCCGGAAATGAGTGCGGAACAACATTCGCGACATCCATAAGGGAGGTGCTTGATGCCTTTTCGGTAAAAATTTTATAACTTTAAAATATGAGCATTGTTGAAGCAAAAAGAGAATTGTTCAGGGAATTGAAAAAAAGAAATAATGCTGTGACAGGTGCTGGTATCCGGGAAAAAGATGGAATTGAAGTTATTGTAATTTTTATAACCGACCCGCATAAAATTGAAACCATTCCATCTACTTATAAAGGGAATATAGTTATTAGTGAAATAATTACTGTTCCACGGCCTATGTAATAATTCCTGTTATACGCCTCGAATTCACTATCAATTTCCCAAGGACGATGCCAATCCGACAAAATACTAACGTTAACCCGAAAACGCAAGTATTACCAACTCATCAAACACAACCACTGGTTGGTAATGTGCAGGCGATTATCAATATACACCGGCCGCTCAAAGTGCAAATGCGGCTCCCAGGTATAATTCATACAATCCGGATTGGAGATGTTCAAACCTTCCACGGAGAAACAGCCGTGTAATTATTCATTTTCCAGATCTTTTTTAATGCGCAACCTTTATATATCCCCATCCTTCTCTTTGCTTTGAAATAATTTCATAGATCCCATCCGGTACAGTTTGTACGCCAGGTAATAAACTGGTTACACCAACATTGTTTCGTTTCATAGTTATTGCGCAAACCTTAAATGACACATCTTTCATTGTCAATAATTTTTGGATTGCCGGAGCATACCCAGATCTTTCTTTAATAGCAAGTCCAAGTGCTTGTCCATAAATAACAACTTCCAGTTTAGCATCCGGGTTTTCAGATTTTATGATATCAACTTCTCTTATAACTGCTTGCTGACTTACTGAATCCGCACTGGAGATATCGAATACAACATTGTAATTTTTGGATTGAGAGCGGCTGGTATAACTGAATAATAAAAGCCCCAATAATAAGGTGATACTTTTCATACAATAATTTTTTGAAAAATACAATTATCTCGTAATACTTACAATAGCATGAACATGTTGTATCAATATTTCAGCAGCAGATCATATATTTTCCAGGCGGTCTAAAATATGCAGGCTTGTATAGAACCAGCATATACCAATTATGAATCCTGCCAGCACATCACTAGCATAATGTACCTGCAAATAAATTCTGCTAAAGCCGATCAATAAGATCAGCAGGGTTATAAAAAAGGTAA
>JBDSDG010000017.1:0-7401 GCA_039920685.1 Ferruginibacter sp. | reverse complement strand
GCATCGCGTTTATCTAATATTGTATCATTTATTTTTACTGATCCTTTTATTACAACGAGATAAACCCCATTTCCTTTAAAGCTGTTTTCATAATTTAAAGATCTGCCTGCTTCTAATTTAGTTAGGGCAAAAACTGAATCCTGGTTTATCCAAAGCGCCTTGTCTTCTTCTTTTGGCGAAACAACTACCTGCCATTTATTTACCCGGTCATTGATATCAAATGTTCTTTGATCATATCTTGGTTTGATATTTCTTTCCTTTGGAAACACCCATAATTGAAATAAATTTACCGATTCTGTTTTTGATTCATTTACTTCAGAATGTTGTACGCCGGTTCCGGCACTCATAATCTGAACATCGCCTGCTTTAATAATTCCTGCACCACCGCTATTGTCCTTATGTGCCAAGGCACCCGTTAACGGGATCGTAACGATCTCCATATTATCGTGTGGGTGAGGAGGAAAGCCACCTCCACCCGCAACTATATCATCGTTCAACACCCTCAATGCACCAAAATGTACCTTTTCAGGATTATGGTAATTACTGAAACTGAAATAATATTTTGCATTCAGCCAGCCGTGATTCGCGGTACCTCTTTCTGAGGCTTTCTGTATTGCTATTTTCATACTAAGTAATTTAATTGATGTTTAAACATCAAACATTATACCATTTGTATTTGCTGTCATTTTGCCATCAAAGACATTAGGAATGGCTAATCTTTTTTGCGTTTTCTGTCTTCAATTCGTGCATTCGTGGCATTCCTTTTTATCAGGTGGTCTTAATCAGTGAAATCAGTGGCAAAAACTTTGAACTGTAAAATCAGCAATGATCAATTCCGCATCTTTTAATTCTTCTTTCGATTGGGTAGTGGTTATTGCTATCACCTTCATACCTGCTGCATGTGCTGCTCTTACACCGACAACAGCGTCTTCAAAAACCAGGCAATTTTCCGAAGATACTTTCAACAATTCTGCCGTTTTTAAATAGATCTCAGGATCTGGTTTGCCTTTTGATATGTGGGCTGAATTCACAATATATTTAAAATATTTTTTAATTGGAATATGCTCAAACATAAAATCTATATTGACCTGGATGCCGGAAGTTGCAATCGCCATGGGAATATGTTTTTGATAAAATGCTTCCAGCAATCCTGATAATCCATCAACAGGTTTAATTGTGCTTTTGTAAATATCCCTGTAAACAGCTTCCTTCTCCAAAGCGTATCTCATCGCTTCATCATCGGTCATCTTTTTTTGATAAATAAATTCAAGCGCATCTTTATTGGTGCGGCCATTGATATTTATTCTGTATGCTTCATCACTTATGTCAATGCCTTCCTGCAGCAGGTATTTTTTCCAGGCGAGCAAGTGAACAGAATTGTTATCTATCAATGTTCCATCAAGGTCAAAGATAACTGCCTTGATATCCATGGTATCGATGAGGTTACCTATTACTGTATCAATATCCTGGTTGCGTTGTAATACCATTGTTTTATAAAAATGCCGGTGAATACGATCACCGGCAGTCATAAATTGTATATCCAATTAATTGTATTGAACAAAATCTTCGTCTGTCAGTTGAACCAAATGCTCTTCCTCCCTTTTATCATTATATTCAATAATAAAATTGTTTCTTCCTTCCCCGATCAGTAATTGAAGAAAGTTTTGCTGTACCAGCTCGAGCATATTCAGGAAAATAAAGATCGCATGGATCCGTTCCTCACAAACCTCGAATATTTTTTCGAACGACAATGTCTTTTCAGTACGTGCAATATCAAGCACATAGTCCCTGATCCCTTCCATCGTATAATTATACTGGACTACTGTATGAACCGGTTTATTATTTTTTTCTTTGAGACGGTTCGCAACTTTCTCAAACGCCTTCATCAATTTGAATAAGGTCACTGTTTGGATCTCTGTTCCTTCGCCGGCTTCTTCGCCAATCTGCGAAAGTTCCTTTTGTAAATTTCCCCTCTTCATCATCAGCATCCGCACAGCTTCCATTTCAGCCATCATTGCCGATGCCTCCTTGAATTTTTTATATTCAAGTATCTTATCGATAAGTTCTTTTCTTGGATCGATCTCGTTACCCGCGTCATCCAATTCTTTTCTCGGTAGCAACATCTTTGCCTTAATACGCATTAAGGTGCTTATGAAAAGGATGAATTCACTGCTCAATTCAATGTTCAACTTTTCAGATAGATGAATATGGTCTAAAAAATCATTGGTGATCCTTGTGATGGGAATATTATAAATATCAAGCTCATCTCTTTCAATGAAAAAAAGAAGGAGATCAAAAGGGCCCTCGAACTGGTCTAATTTTATTTGGTAATTTTCGGTATTGTTCAAAATTTTATTTTTGTAAAGGCCCAAAGTTAACAAGTTATAAATGACCGTGAATCCTCTAAACCGCTAAGTTGCTAACAATTGTGGATGATTATTTCCGCCAACCTTATTTTCTGTTAAAGGTATAAGCAAACCCAATACCCATTAGTTCCAAAACCTGAGGGGCAGGGCCTTTTCCAGGTTTCACATTTTGTGTGTCGTCGTCATAGATAATATCCAGGTTGAAAGAAAAATTAATATACTTCGTAATGCTCGCTGTAACCACGTTTGACCAAAACAGGTCTATGTTCTGTGGCTTATGTCTGTAATTGGAGAACAGGTCGAGCCGTGTTTTATAGGAAAACTTTTTTGCTATCTTTTTCTGGTAGTTTACCGATAAGAATGCACCAAATTCACTCTTAACGGTTTTACCAGGATCTACCCCATATTTTGGTCCGAGCTGATCTTTTAAAACGATAACAAACCTTGCTGTAGCAGGTGAAATAAAGATTGACAGATCATTGGTCGGTTTATAGTCAAATCCAACTGACAGCAGCACATAGGCCGGTGCAAAAAAATTTGATATTTCTGCTGAGGTATCTGTTCCGAAAGCAGTTTTTGAATAGGCAAATCCTTTGGAGAACTGCGTTCTCAGGTTGGCCAGGAATGCGACATTCCATTTTTTCGAGACCGCATATCCGTATTTTGACAACAGGTCAATACGGTCACTTGCTTTCCTTGATCCCAGGCTTGTTGTATTTACAATGCCGTAGGCCAGATCAAGGTTGTTGTCCCACGAATGCTTTCCTTTTTTATAAAAAGCATAAAGATTCACATAGGAGTTGAGTGAAAATGAGAATTCATCTCCACCAGCCGCCCAGTTTGTAAGAGAGCCCTGGTTAAGGTTCAGCGTGAAAACACCACCTGTCTTCCATGTCCGGACCACGGTGTCTGCAGGATCCTTTTTAATAACACGCTCGGATTCTTTCTTCAGCTCTTTTACGTTGCCGTCCTGCGCATTCACGATGAGCATCCCTAGCATGACAATAAGGGATAAGGTTAGTTTTTTCATGTTCAATTTTTTAAAACACTAAAATGCACAGGTAGCCATAATTTTTTGCTTATTACCTTCTCAAGGAATCTCGTATTTCCATTAAAAGTATATCAGTTGAGCTCGGTCCAACAACTGGTTCTTCCACCTTTTTCTTCTGCATAGAATTCAAAGCCTTGATAATAGAAAACAACACAATTGCAACCACAATGAATTTGATCACTGCGGATAAAAAACTGCCATATTTTACGGAACGCCAGGATAACTGAGCGATATTTTCTGCTCCTGCTGCTTTGAGTGCAGGAGTTAACAACAATGGAGTGATAATGTCATCTACAAGCGATGATATAATGGCGCCAAAAGCCGCACCTATAATTACAGCAATGGCCAGGTCCATGATATTGCCTTTCAACGCAAACTCTTTAAACTCTTTGATGAAGCCCATAATAAATTATTTTAAGTTAAAAAATTGATCGCTAATAAATATACAACAGGGTTCTGTCAAAAGAACATTTAAGATTAGTTATTTATTTCCTTGAACTTTGCCTTCTGGAAAATATTATTAGCGTTGAGTAACAGACTGACCAATTGGCTCATATTTATTGCTCTCTCCTTTATTTGGGGTAGTAGTTTTATCCTGATGAAAGAAGGAATGAAAGGTCTTTCAGCATTCCAGGTTGCTTCATTGCGCATCATTTCATCGGGCATCGTGCTCTTACCCGTTGCTTATAGGAGTTTTAAGGCCGTGCCACGAAATAAGATCGGCGTGATCTTTATGTCGGGGGTTCTTGGAAGCCTGTTGCCCGCTTATTTGTTTTGTATCGCAGAGCAGGACATAGACAGTGCCTTGGCTGGTGTTTTAAATTCTCTTACACCAATTTTTGTGATCCTTATTGGTGCATTGTTCTTTCAAACAACGACCTCAACAAATAAAGTGATCGGGATAATGATCGCCCTCACAGGTAGTGTGTTATTATTTTTTACTCAACCGGATTTTTCTAAGAACAGCAATTCGTTCTATGTATTCCTGGTGGTGATCGCTACGGTTATGTATGGTATCAATGTAAACCTGGTGCAGCGTCATTTAAAAAATATTCCTTCAATTCAGATCGCGTCCATGGCATTTTTTTTAAACTCGGTACCTGCAGTGATCATACTTTATTTTACAGGGTATTTCCAACGCGATTTTTCCCAACATAGTTTTTTGATAGCAACCGGGTATTCATGTATACTTGGCATTTTCGGGACAGCCATCGCTTCCGTTATTTTTTACATGCTGATAAAAAGAGCAGGAGCCGTGTTTTCTTCTATGGTTACATATGGCATTCCATTGGTTGCAATTGGCTGGGGAATTCTTTATGGAGAAAAGATCGGATGGATTCAAATGTTCAGCCTCGTTATCATCCTCGCAGGCGTATTTGTTGCAAATAAGAAAGTTGCAAAACCGGGACCTGGGATCATAGCTATTTAAAGAAAATGATCTGGTTCTTTTCCCTGTTGATCACTGCCTTACTTCCTAATAGTGACCTGCCTTTTTTATTATAAAAGCTCAACAGCAAAGTGTCGCCGCTTTCGGAGTAAGTTCCCGGATATCTGGTATTTTTCACACTGTCAAACAACTGCCGGTAAAATTCAAAGAAATTGTTCTCTTTGATCACGAAATAGGAATCATTCATATCAGCGACTGATTTAAAGCTCATTTTTATTGGAGAGGAATCAAAAAGCGACCTGTCATTTTTAAACTTTGATGCCGGTGAGCAGGAAAAGGCTATAATGATCAACAAAAGAAGGTTAAGTTTCATATCAATAATTAAGGTTTTTAAAGCAGTTATATAAATCTGAACTCCTATAAGCTGAAGCAGTTGTTACTGTACAAGAGTGCGACGCCATTGCAGCTCCATAGTAAGCGAATGTTGAGCCAAAAAAACCTGCAGCCTAATTTTTTTTTCCCTGCCCCAAGCCTTACCTTTGCGCCCTGAAAACAAAAATATCCGGGTTTATTTAATTTTCAGCCCCGGATGTCTTTTATACTTTAAACACTTCTTATGGCCAATACTGGTAAAGTAAAATCGATCATTGGTGCCGTTGTGGACGTACAATTCGACAGCGATTCAAAGCTTCCCGAGATATTAAATGCACTTGAACTGACGCGTGATAACGGTGATAAGCTTGTGCTGGAAGTTCAGCAGCACCTTGGTGAAGACAGTGTTCGAACCATTGCGATGGACGGTACGGAAGGGTTGGTACGTGGAACTGTTGTAATTGATACAGGAATTCCAATTGCTATGCCTATAGGCGATGGTATCAAAGGCCGCTTGTTCAATGTTACCGGGGATGCGATCGATGGTTTGCCACAGGTTAGTAAGGTCAATGGTCGCCCGATTCATGCCAAGCCGCCATTATTTGAAGATCTGAGCACTGCCAATGAAATATTGTTTACCGGCATCAAAGTTATTGACCTAATCGAGCCTTATGCAAAAGGTGGAAAGATCGGGCTGTTTGGTGGAGCTGGTGTTGGTAAAACAGTATTGATCCAGGAACTGATCAATAATATTGCAAAAGCATACAATGGTGTATCTGTATTTGCGGGTGTAGGTGAAAGAACGCGTGAAGGAAATGACCTGATGCGTGAAATGATCGAAGCTGGTATCATGAACTATGGCGAAAAATTTAAGCATAGCATGGAAGAAGGCGGATGGGATCTAAGCTCTGTAAATATGGAAGGCTTGAAGGAATCAAAAGCAACCTTTGTGTTCGGACAAATGAATGAGCCGCCGGGAGCACGAGCACGTGTGGCTTTGAGCGGACTTACGATCGCTGAGTATTTTCGTGATGGAGAAGGGGAAGGGCAGGGAAAAGACATTTTATTTTTCGTAGATAATATATTTCGTTTCACACAAGCAGGCTCTGAAGTATCAGCCTTGTTAGGACGTATGCCAAGTGCGGTTGGTTACCAGCCAACACTTGCAACCGAAATGGGGTTGATGCAGGAGAGGATCACTTCTACAAAAAATGGTTCTATCACATCTGTCCAGGCCGTATATGTTCCTGCGGATGATCTAACCGATCCGGCGCCTGCTACAACATTTGCACACTTGGATGCCACAACGGTTCTGAGCCGCAAGATCGCGGATCTTGGTATATATCCTGCGGTAGATCCATTGGATTCTACTTCAAGGATACTAACACCATTGATCGTTGGCGAAGAACATTACAATACAGCGAATAAAGTAAAATTGATCTTACAGCGCTATAAAGAACTACAGGATATCATTGCGATCCTTGGATTGGATGAATTGAGTGATGAAGATAAACTGGTTGTATCACGTGCCCGTAAGATCCAGCGTTTCCTAAGTCAGCCTTTCTTTGTAGCGGAGCAGTTCACAGGTTTAAAAGGTGTTTTGGTTCCAATTGAAGATACGATCCGTGGATTTAATTCTATCATGGATGGTGAGGTGGATGAATATCCTGAAGCTGCATTCAATCTTGTGGGAACATTGGAAGATGCAATTGAAAAAGGTAAAAAATTAATGGCGGCAGCGCAAGCTTAATAATTTGAAAATTTGACAATTTGGAGACGTGTCAATTAAATGCACTATAATTTCCAAATTAGCACATCTCCAAATCTCCAAATTGTTTTTATGACTCTAGAAATATTAACACCAGACCGTAAAATTTTCAGTGGCGAGGTGTATGGCGTACAATTGCCGGGTATCAATGGACTGTTTGAAGTCCTGGATCGCCATGCTCCATTGGTAAGTGCACTTAAAGCCGGTGGCTTAAAAATTTTGAAAGATAAAACCAGCACTGCCTTATATACTATTCAAAGTGGATTTGTGGAAGTACTGAATAACAAAACAACGGTGCTGGTGGAAGGTGCGGTGGAGAAGTGAGAGTTAGGTTTGAAGTTTGAAGTTTGAAGTTTGAAGTTTTAAGTTTTAAGTTTGAAGTTTGAAGTTTGAAGTTTGAAGTTTGAAGTTTGAAGTTTGAAGTTTGAAGTTTGAAGTTTGAAGTTTGAAGTTTGAA
>JBDSDG010000016.1:0-3526 GCA_039920685.1 Ferruginibacter sp. | reverse complement strand
CCTGTTATTTTACTTTTGTTCATTGCTGGTAATGTTTGTTCTCAAAGGACTTACCGGCTCGTTTACACCAGGCAAGTCGGGTACACGTTACCGTATACGATCAATAGAAAGGTTCAGAAACGACTATTCCCGTTTTTGTATAACCTTATTTTCAATGATCCCCTTTCATACTTCTTGTTTAGGAGAACAAATGGCAAACAAAATAAAACTATAGATCCGGTCACTTCTGAATTTAAACAGCACAGTTGTTATTTAAGACGCTATTCCATACCTGCTTTTAAAATATATCATCCTTCATATGAACTTCATTTATTGGTGAAAGAATTTGCGGAATCAAAGAACCGGGTAACTTTGCCCAGAAATATTCCTGTAATAGCCAGGGAAACCTGGAATAAAAGGCCTTTAAATGCCATGTGATATTTACGAATAACTACTTGTGTATACAATGTGTATAAGGCAAGGGTTACGTTTTATATAAATAGGGATTAATCATTGTTATTTAAAATTAAAATAAACGCATATTAATATGACAAAGAAAAAGATAAAGTTCAGGCTTTCCCCAGAGTGTATCAATGGTGCAACTGAAGGATTGTTATTGGGTGAATTCAATAACTGGAATCCTGCAGAAGGTGTTCAATTGAAAAAAGCTGAAGATGGCTCTTTCGTTGCGGAACTTTCGCTTACACCCGGAAAAACTTATGAATACCGTTATTTACTGAATGATGGAAGATGGGTAAACGATTCAAATGCTACCGCTTTTTCCCAGCAATTTGGCCCATCAGTTGAAAATTGTGTACTGACAGTTCCGGGGCAGCCTATTAAAAATCCTGCTGTTACAAAACCTAAAGCCGTAAAAAAGGAAAAAGCTGATGCTGCGGCGGAAGATCTTACAAAAATTGAAGGCCTGCAAAAAAAGGTTCTTGGTTTGTTAGCAAAAGAAAATATTAAAACCTTTAAAGACCTTTCAAAATGTACTATTAAGAAACTACAATTGATCCTTGACGGAGCTGGTGAAACTTATAATATTTTCGATCCTGCCACCTGGCCAAAACAGGCAAAGTTGGCAGCTTCAGGAAATTGGAAAGCACTTAACAAGTTGCAGGAAGAGATAAAAGGGACAAAATAATTATTTATCACAACATCATTAAAGCTCTCTTCATGGGAGCTTTTTTAATTTTTTATAACCGGGTGTGCCCATGCATAAAACAATCGCGATATTTTTTATAGCTTTGGACATCAGTTCCTGATTTTTCTACCATGCAGATTTTACTTTCTCCACAACAATTAAATTTAACGATCAGGCGGCTTTCCCAGCAATTAATAGAGAATTCTTCCAGCCTGGAAGATATTGTTTTCATCGGTTTGCAGCCACGCGGGATAATGGTTAGCAAAAGAATTGTTGAACAGGTACGTAGCCTTTGTCCTGCAGAAAGAATTCAATATGGAATATTGGATATTACTTTTTACAGGGATGACATTCGGCAGGAATTGCACGTCGCCAATAGCACGGACATTCCTTTTTCAATAGAAAATAAAAAAGTTATACTGATCGATGATGTTTTGTATACGGGTCGTACGATCAGGGCTGCACTGGATGCATTGCAGGATTTTGGCCGGCCAAAAAAAGTAGAGCTTTGCGTTTTGGTGGACAGGCGCTTTAACCGTGAACTACCGATTCAGCCGGATTATTGCGGAAAAGCGATCGACACAATTGTTTCACAAAAGGTGAAAGTGGAATGGGATAGGGAAGAGGTTATTTTATATTAACCCGATATTTTGGAAATCAGGAAATTTGGAAATGTACCAAATTAAAAAATTACATAGCATTCCTTAATTGAACTATTATTACCACATTTCCAAATTTCACATTTTCAAATTTCTATTTATTTTTCTTTAGTTTCGCTTCTTAATGCAACTATCTACCAAACATTTATTGGGCATTAAAGATCTCATCCCGGAAGATATTTTACTTATTCTTTCTACAGCCACTCAATTCAAAGAAGTATTACAGCGCCAGATTAAGAAGGTTCCATCACTGCGGGATGTAACAATTGTGAATCTATTTTATGAAAATTCTACACGCACACGTATCTCTTTTGAACTTGCTGAAAAGCGATTAAGCGCCGATACGATCAATTTTGCTGCCTCCGGGTCTTCTGTTTCAAAAGGAGAGACGCTGCTCGATACGGTAAATAATATCCTCAGCATGAAAGTGGATATGGTAGTGATGAGGCACAGTGCAAGCGGTGCTCCCCACTTTTTATCTAAGCATCTTCCGGAAACGGCTATTATAAATGCAGGAGATGGGATCAATGAACATCCAACACAAGCGCTTTTGGATGCTTTTTCAATCATAGAAAAGACAGGATCACTACATGGTAAAAAAATAGTGCTCATCGGAGATATCATGCATTCAAGGGTAGCATTGAGTAATATTTATTTACTTAAAAAAATGGGGGCCGAAGTAATGGTTGCCGGACCGCCGACACTCATTCCAAAGTACATCAAAGAAGCATTGGGTGTATTGGTAGAATATGATCTCAAAAAAGCTTTGCAATGGTGCGATGTTGCAAATGTTCTGCGAATCCAGTTGGAACGGCAGAACCAGGTACTGTTCTCCTCGTTGCGGGAATATAGCCTCGCTTATGGCGTTACCAGGCGAATACTTGAGTCTATTCGCAAGGAGATCATCATCATGCACCCGGGTCCAATAAACCGAGGGGTGGAGATAGACAGTGATGTGGCCGACAGTAACAATTCCATCATTCTTCAACAGGTGGAGAATGGGGTAGCAGTAAGAATGGCCGTATTATACTTACTCGCAGGAAAGAATAATTAAATCTACATGTTGAACGCTGAATTTTGAATGAATGGCCGTAGTTATTTTTGTCTTAGATTCATATTTAGTGTTTACAAATTCAAAATGCAACCTTAAAATAATTCAGCATGGAAAGTATCTGCTTATTTCCCGGCACTTTTGATCCTGTAACATTTGGACATACAGATATCATTGAAAGGGCACTGCCTTTGTTTGATAAGCTGATCATTGGAATTGGCAGAAACACAAATAAGGCTCCAATGTTCAGTGAAGAGCAGCGGTTAAGCTGGCTAAATGAAATTTATAAGAATAATGACAAGGTTGAGGCCATCGCCTATGATGGATTAACGGTCGACTGTTGTAAACAAATTGGGGCAACATTTATTTTAAGAGGTATCCGGTACGTAAATGATTTTGAATATGAAAAGGCGATAGCAGATATGAACCGCAGCCTCGCTGATAATATTGAAACTATCTTTTTAACCTGTCTCCCGCAGTATACTTCAGTTGCGTCTACCCTCGTACGTGATGTTATCCGGAATGGAGGGGATGTGTCAAAATTTCTGCCATCGCCTGTAAATGAATCCATCTCAAAAAAATAAATGTGAATACTTCCATCTGGTTCAATAAAGAAATAACCTTATCAGACCTTGATTCCTTCCGCCCCAATACGATGAGTAATCACCTTGGAATGGAATGGATCGAGCT
>JBDSDG010000015.1:0-26501 GCA_039920685.1 Ferruginibacter sp. | reverse complement strand
GTATATCCTGCCAGGCCGATCGCTATAGTAAAAACCAACATAAATACCCCTTTTGAAACACCGGAAGACTTACTATCATTATGATCTTCTGCATACCTATATTGATACAATTCCTTATCCTTAACCTGCACCTCTTCCTGGAATTCATTTATCACACTCTCTTTTTCAGCAACAACATGTTCAAGCTTCAGGATCCGCTTTTTTAATTCGAATTCATCATTCATTGATGTTGTTGATTCAACAAGCGGGACATTGATAGACTTACGATTCTCTTCTGCAATTATCCCTGAATGTATAAATTCCAGTAATTCAATTCCATTTCTAAATCTCCTCGCTGGTTCTTTTTCAAGACATTTATAAACCATTTTGATGAGCCACCCAGGCAACTGCATTTCTCTTGCTTTCTTTTCAGTGGACCAGGAATCAGGCATTGCCATTCTTCGAAGCGCATAAATATCGGGCGGATGAGATTCCATGTGTGCAAGCATTATATTATTCCTGGCTATCCCTCCCCTGTGGTTCAATGGAAATGGCACCGTTCCGGCTAACAATTCAAATACAATTATCCCAAAACTGTAAATGTCGGTTTCAAATAACATTTCACCCGTGTTCTGTTCAGGCGCCATAAATTCTATAGCCCCCGCATGCCGGATACTTGTTCGCCGTTGTTCATCAGACATTATAGATAAGCCAAAATCCAGCAAAATATAATTTCCTGTGCGTTGGTTAAACTTAACATTGTTGCTTTTAATATCTCCATGCTTCACATCCGCCCGGTGGCAATGTGCCAAAGCATTTGATAAATGATCTGAAACTTTTATAACTTCTTTGATCGTAAAAATAGGATCGTACGGTGGCTTTAATAATTCCCCAAGGTCAGGACCCTCTATATATTCCATTTCAATGTATGGAAGATTACCAGTGGTCGTAATACCGGAAGCGATAATGCTTACTACATTTGGGTTGGCAGACTCGTTTACTTTTTTTAACTTCTGAACTTCATTTTGGAATGAGGTAAAATTTTTATCATCATCTGTTTCACTTGAAATAGGTGTAGGCAGTATTTTAATTGCAGTAATTATCTCACCGGTTTTTCTTGCCTTATACACAGATCCTTGTCCCCCGGATTTTAATGCACCGAGGTTTTGTAATCCTTCCGTTATGGTAAATACTTTTGCCATCTATTATTGTTCATCTCCAAAATAACTGAATTCAAGTACAGCGGAATCGCCAAGAATTACCTGGTCACCTTCCTGTAGCCGATGACCTATTTCTATTGCCTGCAATTTGATAGAAATCCCTTCCGGTGTGCGGATCTTCATTTTATTATTAGGAGGGATCCCACCTTCATCTGCAAAAATTAAAAATGTCCGGCTATCAGCTTCCCATTCAATATGTGCGTGCTGGCGGCTGACGGAACGGTTCGATTCAGCCGGGGTAAACGCAATACCATTCTTTCTTACATAGCTCCCGGATGCCTGCACCCTTGCCTCCCGACCGATATTTATTCTTCCCGCATTTGAATCTAACTTATATATTTCCCTTTCGGCCTGGCCATTTAACACCTTTATGAAAGCCTGGTTCTTTTTATGAGTAAAGCCTGAACTTGTTGTTGAAATATACAACGCAGCATCGATCTCATTTGAGATATAAGACTGCGCAGGATATTTATCAGTGAATGATACTTCAAATTTCCATGAAGGTGACAACACGATCGCATAGTCATCAGCGATCTTCTGAACCTCTTCTGCTTTGAACTTCCCAGGTATATTTGAATAAACTGCTGCTTCGTATAAATACCTTTCACTGTCATTACAGTTAATAAAAAGATATACACCCTTTATATTGGCGCCTTCTCCCCCTTCGGCACGCTGCAGTTTTTCTTTAATGAACTGCAATATTAAATTGCGAATACCTTTTACATCGTGTGAACGCTCTTTAAATAAGTTGAACATACGCTTTAAAAATTCTTTAATGAGTTAATATATCTTACAATAAATAATCCAAAGGTTTTAATATTCAGCATATAAATGATCTGCCCTGCAATGTTATTGAACGGCACTTAATAGTCCAGGTTTTTGTAGAGGCTCAAAACCCTTTATATAATTGCGTTCAACGAGTAACGGAATAATATGTTTTCCAGCAAACTTAACAGCGTCACTTGAACCTTTTGTTCCTTCAATCCTTATACAAACTACCATGTGTCCGTTACCGTTAAACTTAGGAGCAAAGAAAACATACCAGCCATCGTTGATCCTTTCATTTTTAAATATCCTCTCCGGAGTTCCGGTTTTTCCTGCAACCAACATTCCAAGCCTGTTCTTTTTTGGTGCGCTTTGTTTCTTCATATAATCCGCCAGGTATTGTGCACATAATGGATCGTTTACAAGTTTTACAGCAGCCCGGCTATTCATTTTTATTCCATTCATAGTTAACACATACCTGTTTGGAATCATATTTCCATTGTTTGCAATCCCTGATGCAATCCTTGCAATTGCAGCTGGAGTGGCTACCAATTCTCCTTGTCCCCACGACATACCTGAAATGCCAATCGCCCTGGTACGACGGATATTTGCAGGGTTGTATCTTCTCAAACTTTGAAACTCCGTTTCTCGCCAAAATCCCATCCACTTTTCCTGTTGATTCTTGTTGATCTCGTTTTCGTAATAATAGCCTCCAACACCATGAAGGAACATTCCTGATCGCATATATAATGCAGCCATTTCTTCTTGTAGCTGTTCTTCATTTGCAAGCCGGATGAAAAAGGAATTATTAGATCTAACAATAGCTCTCTCAATCGTGATCAAACCCGCTTCATCGGGTTCCGGGCCATTAACACGTATAAGATCTTTTGGATAGATCCGGATCACTTTTTTTGATGCCGGCTCGCCTAACTTATTAAATGCAGCCAGGGCGGTCACTAATTTTGCAGTTGAACCTGGTTGTGTAGCATGTGTAAAGCCGATATCGGAATTTACATTCCATCCGGGTAATTTGTTCAATTCATTTTCCCCAAGGTTTAATTTTTCCCAGTCATTTACAGATGGTAATGGCCAACATGCCGAAGCGATCACATCCCCCGTATTATCCTCCATGATAACAACAGATATTCGTTTTTTGCTCACGCTGTCATCACTTTTAATTGACTGCTGGATACGGGTTTGTAAAGCAGCATCCAATGTCAAACTTATGTCACGGTTCCGTTTTTTGAATTGCTCTACTTCATCACTATTAATACCTGCAAGCAGCATATTGGTCAGTGCCCTGTAATCTCGTTTTGTTACAGTCATTTCCATTTCTGTTGCTGGTAAAAATCTTTCACTTCGAAACCGGTTTGCACTCACCTGGTATTCTACAACCGGTGCTGGAAAGCCACGCAATTCGGAAGCGTGTGTATACTCTGCAAAATATCCGTTTGTTCCACCAGAGAAAATACCAGTGTTCGCATCGCCTGTCCAGAAAAACATTTGCTCACCAAAGGGATAATATCTTTCCAGTCTTTTGTATGCTAACGATTGGATGTTTGCAGCCGGAATTCCAAGAGAAACAAGAGAGTCCTTCTGATCCTGTACAAGTTTAGCATCACTTGTGGCGAGCAGTTTTCCATTTCTGTCAAACACGTTGCCAGCCTGTAACTTTCGCATCAGTATATTTATCCTTGGATTGTAACTGTACATCCTTGCACCGCTTCTGTCAGCCACAAGTGAGGGTTCAACAATCCATTTACCAGGATCAAACGTATAACCTGATACATTTAACACCAGCAGGATAACCGCTATACAAGCAGCCAGCAATGCAGGCAACAAATTTTTATCCTGCCTTTGGGTTAAGTATTTCATTTGTACCTGTGATCCGCTTAATCGGGATGTTGAAAGAAGAAACCCGGCTGCAACCATATTACACAACAAAGATGTTCCTCCATAACTTGTAAAAGGAAGTGCCACACCAGATAATGGAAGAGCCCCTGTTGATCCGCCGGAGATCAATAAAAATTGCACGAATGTTCCGATACCAATTCCGGCGCATAGATAAAATAAGAAAGGTGCACCAGTTTGCCTGCCAATAATAATGGAACGATGCAGGTATATAAGGAACAAAATAAAAATGCATGTTATGCCGGCCCATCCAAATTCTTCACCGATAGCGGGAAGGATCATATCGGTATGAGCTTCCGGAATTGTTTTAGCAAATCCTTCCCCTGCACCCTGACCGGAGATCCCGCCACCGGATAAAGCCCAAATACCGTTAGCAACCTGGTCGCCTCCATAAACCTGGTTATTCCATGCATCTGTCCAAATGGCTTTTCGGTCCACTAATCTTTGCATAGGACCTGGAATTAATTTGCCCAAAAATTCGATCTTATCCAATAATAAAAATCCACTTACTACCACGATCGCCATAGTTGCAGATTCGCTTAATTTCTTTTTTGCAATAAACATGAACAAGACCAAAGCGGCAACAGTGATGCCTGTTGCGAACCAAACATTTTTAAATGCCCACATAGAAACAGCATATAATACCAGTGCGCCAACCATTGGCATAAAATCACCGCGTGAAAAAGAAAATAATATAATAAAGGTGAAGCAACATACAATTGCAGGTCCGAGATCTCCTAATAATAGAAATAACAAAATACTTCCCAAAATTGAGACGAGTGCAAAAACAAAAAAAGACAATCTTTTATGGAACGATGGATATTCAGAAATAAATCTTTCGTTGATTGTAAAAAAGCCAGCTAAAAAAAATATGACCATATACTTTACGATCTCACTTGGCTGAAATCCAAACAAGTTCACTTTCACCCCGCTTCCTTCTGGTCCCGTGCCAAATAAGATGGTCAGGAACAACAAACCCATTGCACCAAGCGCCCATGGCCAACCGTTAGCTGCTTTTCGCCCGTTCTTAAAAACAAACAATCGAAAAAGCGCAGAGTCAGTTGTGAATCTTTTCAAATTAATAAACTGCAGGATCAATATTCCAATGATCCCAACAGAGAAATAAATAAATGTGCTTTTTGCAAGGAACCTGTCCCTCAAAGGATCCTGTAAGCTAAACAATGTAATAAATGACAAGCCAGTCAGGATCATTATCACAGGCAATAATAATTGATCAGCACCCGGGAACCGAAATGAAAGGATCAAATGCAAAATAAAAAAGGAAGAAAAGAATGCGCTTATGATGATCCAGAACCAATAAATCACCTCATCCGGAGACCTAACAATAAATGCCTTTTCCTTTTTTAATGTACTGAAGTCCTGGGACGAGAACAACCGGATCATGTGTGGTGACTGTGTAAAATTGAAGGTTTTGTTTCCTTCGAGATTTTCAATTCCCTGGGAACGGCCAAATTCAAATCCCGGCTGTAATGGAATTACTTCAAGAGCTTTGTTTCCGGGTAAACCCGAGAAATTATATTTCCCAGATGCATCGGTACGGGCATAAGCAGTAAAAGAAAGTAACTGCCTGGTATCACCTGAATCAAGTACAAGTACTTTTCTAACACCGTTTTTATATTGTATCAATTCATTTTCATCTTCCGATTGGTCAGATGTGGTTGAGCTATCCGGTTGAGTTAATTGTTTTAAGCGGATCAGGACGCCTGCCGTTGGCTTGCCTTGCTGATCATTAATTTTACCGGTAATATTATATGCGCCTAAACCAATATTTGTTTCCGAGCCAACCGGTAGTGGATGTAACCGTTCCTTTTCAAAGGTTATTGAATCATTTTCAGAAAAACCAAGCAGGTTTCTTGATAAGGTAACACGCCTTTTTAACGATCGCCCTCCTTCCAGGAAAGCTTCATCAGCATTCACAAAATATTTTCTTTTATTAAGCTCCCCGATGTTATCAAGTTGGGATAAGGTATCACTGGCAACAGTTGATGCAATTACTGAAATGTCTTTTGGATCTTCGAAATACATCCCTTTAGATAATAGGTTGCTTACATTTTCAACGCTACGGTTATGATTGAGGTTGATCATTGTGCCATTTTCCGTACGGTTATTAACTTCAGTAAAATCTTTTTTCAACACTGAAAATAGCTTCCAGAAAAGTAAGGCCATGATAATTGAGATCAGCAACAGGCACGACCGCTCGAGATTTCTATTTTTAAACATTTGCATGATCGATGTCATGATGAGCTATTTAATCGGGGAATCAGAAATTAAAATTGGATCCTTAAATCGTCCTGTTATAATTGAATCCGGCAATGATAACAGGTATTGAATAGGAACTTTACAATTAATAAAACGAACGTGCCTTAATTCAACATTATTTTTTTGGACAATTAAGCCAATGTCAAAATTTTCAAACACCAGGCTATCCAACAATACATATTTAGCGAACGAGCTGATGTTAAATGCGGCTCCGCGGTAACTTGAATCACTTGTTATATGAGCTCCGTTACCAAATACTTTGAAGCTATCCTTACTTATGTGGATTGGCTCAGACAATGGAATTAAAACCTGACCGATGGGAAATATATATTGTCTACTTGTGTCATTTGCGTAGGTAATTAATGGGACAGGGTTCTCATTTTTTGGTAATTGGGCAGCATGTAAAGCAGGCGTGGAAATTTGGTTTACCTGCTTATAATTTTGAAAGAACAAGAAAATTATCGCGGCAAAGACACATATTGAAAGGGTTGATAAAAATATGATCTGGTTACGAGGCTTTTTCCTGGTAAGCTCTGATTTCTGATCCGGCTTTTCATTATGTACTTTTTCGGAAGGCTTTGTATTATGGTCTTTTCTTTCGGAAAGAGTCACCTTCGCAAGTTGTTTTGGCTTTTTGTTATTTTTTACAATAACAGCTGTGATATTATCTTTTCCCCCGGCTTCATTTGCTGCATCTATTAATGCCCGGGCTTTTTCCAAAAGTGTATGGCTGCTGGTTAAAATATTTTTTATAGCATTTGAACTGATCATATCGGAAAGTCCATCACTGCATAATAAAATGATATCACCTGGAAGGAATGGCGATTCACCGGTCTCAATGAAATCCACGATTCCATCTATATTCTCTTCAAATCCCAATGCCTTATTTATTTCATTGCGCCGTGGATGCCTCATAGCATCTTCCTCAGATAATCTTCCTGATTCTTCCAGGAAACCGACAACAGAATGATCCTTTGAAATTTTTACGAGTGAGTTATCCCTGAGCAGGTACAGCCTGGTATCCCCTACATGGGCGTAATAAAATTTATTTTTCGTTAAATGAGTTACAGCACAAGTAAGCACGCAAGCCATGTTCTCATTCTCCTGATCTTTTTTCTTCTCCCTGTTTATTTCCACATTCGCAGCAATTATAGCATCCTGAAGGGTTTTTATCACATCACCTTTTATGTCCTGCAAATGGAGATGTATAACAGATCGGGCTATTTCTGCAGCAACTTCACCACCTCTGTAGCCTCCTACGCCATCAATAACACAAGCAATAACATATTCATCACTCCTGGCCGGCTGAGCGATAAACGTATCCTCGTTCTTCTCAGCCCGTCTTCCCTTGTCCGTTATCCCAATAAAATATTCATCCATTTTTTCTATGGGTTTGTTTTATATCGGAAAAATGTGCTATTAATAATATAACACTGATGATCAACAATCCTAACGATAACAATTTATCCATATCATAATTTGAATATGCTTATAGAAACAATTCCATTTAAAACGATCCTTGAATTCATAGGAAGCTCTATCCAGGAAGGGGAAGCTTTTTCACTGTTCCCGATCTCTATTTCATTTACAATGGTCTTTTCACCGAAAGAGGCAAGGAAAAATTTATCCGCATTTTTATCATGGCGTATGGAAAGATGTGGGCTAGATACCCATTCTGACGGGATTCTGAATACTCCTGGCTGGCTGGATGTTTCATCAATACCTGAAACCTGGATCTCCTCACTTTTCATAAAAAATTCTATCTTTTTACCAGCATATTGTTTGTCCGGGAGAGTTGCTTCAAAGCGGGCCAGATATTTAGGACTGTTCAAAACATTTGCTTCATCTAATACAAGTGTATCCTGGAAAGGGATCTCATAATATCCATCACTATAGAAAGTAAAATCTTTCAGAATTTCTTCGGATATATCAAAAGTTTTGGCGATCCCTGTCTGTCGTGGTATAAAAGTGACCCTGAGGTTTTCTTCCTTTTGTTGATTATTCCCGGGTAAAAGCTTTCCAATAAAACTTTTATCACCTTTTTCATAGTCCGGGTGTGAAACAAACCTGAATACCCACTTAGTTGCAGAAGAAGTAACCTTTTTTCCTTTGTTCCTGTGTTGCTGCAAGATCTCATAAAAAGATTTTACAGACTCTTTGATGATCAGCCCGAATATTCCACGGTTATTATCCATGAATTTGTTGTAATCAGGCGGGCTGAAACAAATAATGTATTCATGGTAAAATATGGTCCGGTCTGCAAAAGACAGCTCATTAATAGAGTCCTGGAACTTTTCTACAATGTATTTATATACAACATCAGGAGTAAGGAAAGCCGTTTCCAGGGCTCCTGATTCTTTTTTCAGAAACCAATCATGTACTCCTATACGTTGCCAAAAGGTTGGCTTTGTACCCATGAGCATACTATTTCATTAAGTTGTTACAAAAAAAACTTTCGTGGGGCCTTAACGATGAACTTCATCATCCGGTTAAAGATGATACCTACATCGTTTTGGCAGCGAATTTTTAAATGTATATAAAGGCAGAGGCGATCGGTTTATTAAAATGGCTTGATAAGCTGGATCCACGTCCATTCCAGAAAGATGAAATTAAGTGTAGATTTCTTAACGTATTGTAAAAGTGGCTAATGACTTAGTGAAGGAAAACATAAATTAAATCACCAATATGGTTCTTACACAAAAGAGTTATGAAACTATAAATGCTCAACAATATCACGGTAACCACTGCCAATTGGAATGGAGATACCATTTACTTCTATTATTTCAGCTGTGTACGATTCAATTTTGCTTACAGAAATTATGAATGACCTATGGACCCGCTTAAAGAGATTCGGTGGTAAAATCTCTTCTATCTCATGCGTACTCATTTTTGAAAGGTATTCTTTTTTTGTAGTAACGATCTTAATATACTCACGCTGGCTTTCAATATATACGATCTCAGAAAATAAGATCTTTACTTTTTTCTTTTGAACATTTAGAAAAATAAAATCCTTTATTTCATGTAGAACTTGCGGGTCTTGCTTCTCTGGATCAACAGACCTTACTTTACTTACAGCAATTAGAAAACGCTCAAAATCAAAAGGCTTTAAATGGTAATCAGTAACATTCATATCAAAGCCTTCAACTGCATACTGGTGATATGCTGTTGTAATTATGATTGCTGGTGGATGAGTGAGGGTTTTCAAAAAAGCCATCCCTTTAAGCTTTGGCAAATGGATATCAAAAAAAATAAGATCAGGGTTATTGTCGCGTAAAAAATTCGTTGCAAGAATAGCATCTTTAGATGGCCTCTTTCCCTGAAGAGCATTATGTGAGCTGGTATTCATGTTGGTCTAAAATGCAGGCAGTTAAGACGGGCTATTTCAGGATCATATTCTACTAATAGAATATTTTGCATTCAGCTGTTTCATCACGTATATTCAGATATGGTGCCAAACAATTATAATTGAAATTTGTAAGAACGGCGACTAAAAATGATTGTGATGGTTAGACATTAACCCCTCTGTTATGGAAATCATGAGAAAAAATCGTTTCTTTAATTATGAGTAACCACTTACAAATACCTCGATCAATTTTTAAATGTATTTTGATCATTTACATCCTGATGAGTGGAAATTTCACCGCATTTTCCCAGCAAGAAGGAAAGCAATATTTTTTTTTTAGACAGGTGGGCTGGACCATTATTTTGCCTCCAGGTTTTATGGTAAGGGATATAAAACAAAATAAGGCAGCTAACCTTAAAGGGAAAAAATTGTTGAGCAGGCAAACAATATTAAGAGCGAAGGTTCAAAAACAATTACCCTTATCGGTGCAACAAAAAATAAGTTCAACCTTTTCAATTCTACCATATCACTTTTGGATACGCTTGTTGCCGTTGATCGAAGTGCAGTTAACAGGCAGCGCAAAGAGCTTATGTATACCAGCTTTGCTACCAACATTCCAAAGGGAAAAATTGATTCAGTTAACAGCTACCAGGTGATAGATGGCATTTCATTCGACAAGTACAAGATCACTGTTACAGTTGACCAGAAGGTTTTATTTAATTCTTTTTTACTCACAACCATATATAAAGGATACGCCCTGGGAATAAGTTATGTATGCATGGATGATAAAACCAGAAGAGAGATCGAGAATATGTTGAGAAGATTCTTATATTTGAATAAGGTGATTTGTTGTAATAAGCAATTAAAAAACAAGGAACTGGTCAGGCAACCAAATCACAAACAATAAAAAGATATACTTAAAATGAAATCCGTCGTTGATGTTTTTACAAGAGAAGAATTAATAAACAGAATTAACTCGATAAGTGTCCAAAGTAAGGCAGGTTGGGGGAAGATGAATGTTTTTCAAATGCTTAAGCATTGTGTAATGTGCGATGAAATGTTTTTGGGAAAAATAAAGGTAAAGCGTGTATTAATCGGGCGTTTATTTGGAAAACTCATTCTAAAAAAGGTTTTAAGAGACGATAAGCCTTTTAGGAGAAATTCTCCAACGAGTCAATTTCTTACCTCAATCGATGAGAATGATAATATCGAACTCCAAAAAAAGGAATGGACTGACAGTATAGCTCAATATTCAGATTTTAATAACCCGGGGTTTATTCACCCATTTTTTGGAAAAATGTCGAAACCGGAAGTGGGAATACTTGCGTATAAACATGCAGATCATCACCTAAGACAATTTGGCGCATAGCTATTTTTTCACCATTTGCACTTAATGTACAACGTTACCCAAGGCTACCAACCCTGATTACTCAATGATCAGCTTTTTTAAATAATACACTTTTTCATCTACGCGGGGAACTGTTTTGCTTTTTACGACAACACCCTTATTATCGATAAGCATTCGCTTGCTATCTTTATCGGTTGCAATATCCATTGGTAAAGGCATGTCGAGATTAAGCAACTTAATAGAATAACTCGTGTCATCAAGCTGCCTTATGTTTATTTCTAATTTTTGAACAGTACGTAAATAGAAATCAAACAGTGGTTTCAAATTCATTTCAGAAGCTTTGCTGAAGTATTGTTCCACATCAGTTGTTGTGACCAGGTTATCATAAGTGTATCTTTTGTCCGTTGCAAATGACTTCAAGGCAGGAAAAAAGATGTCATCGCCTATCACATATCTTAATGTATGCATGAAGAAAGCGCCTTTGCCATAAATGTCAGGATGATATGCCTCATCTTCAGTCACTTCATCACCAAGTACTACAGCTTTTTTATTTTGAAGTGACAGCGCAGTCGTCCGCATTCTTTTTAAATAACTCTCCTCCCCTTCCATTTCCCGTACAAACAATGCATCGCCAAAAACACAGATACCTTCCTGTATCCAGTAATGCCCCCAGTCCTTTGCAGTAATTTTATTTCCCCACCATTCATGCCCGAATTCATGGTGCATAAGCCAGTCAAAATCTTGTCCTCCAACCTTTTTGTATTTAAATGAATTGCCATAAGCATTCATTGTCTGGTGTTCCATTCCTAGATGTGGTGTTTCGCAGATCCCTATCTTTTCTTTTACAAAAGGATATTCCCCAAAATACTTTTCCTGCACACGGATGCTTCTTTCCAGCACATCTAAATGATGATCGGCCATCAAAACATCCTCTTCCAATACATAAAACTCTATTGGCACTGTATTTCCATTTACAGTCTTATAAAGCCTTTTTACAACTTTGTATTTACCTATGTTGAACAGGATACAATAATTATTGATCGTGTAGTTTGTCTTCCAATGGTAAGTAGCTTTATTGCTTTTTACTTTTACATTTATAAGTGATCCGGGGCCGGCAACTACCAGGCCCTTAGGTACGGTAATGATAAGATCCGCACCTTCATTTGGCTCGTCGCTTGGATGATCTTTACTTGGAAATAGTATTTTGGATCCTTCACCTTCGTCTGTAATTGCGATCCACGGGTTATTATTTTTGTCCTTTGCCCAGGTAAAGCCTCCATCCCATGGTGGTCTTGAAGCAACGCCCGGATGGCCGCCGTATTTGACTTTCACAGAAAGC
The DNA here is from genome assembly GCA_039920685.1 of Ferruginibacter sp. Taxonomy (GTDB): domain Bacteria; phylum Bacteroidota; class Bacteroidia; order Chitinophagales; family Chitinophagaceae; genus Ferruginibacter. Next base: position 14,316 of record JBDSDG010000015.1, on the reverse strand, counting down.
CTGCCCGCAGCCAATTCTTTTACAGGATTTATAAAAAGCAGATCTGAGTCATGTTTAAAAGGCTCAACTTTTCCGTTTATTAAAACCTGTTCTACTTTATATAAATGCACCAGGTCAAATAATAGAATAGTGGTTGGTTTGGAAAGTATCAGTTCAATATCTGTATAGCCATTAATTGTTTTTTCAACAGGATCCACATCTAATGCAACAGTATAGTGCCTTATGTCCATGATCGCCTGCTCAGGTTTTAGCCTGCCTCCACTATTCAGGTTTTGTGTAAATGACTTCAAAGAAAAAAAAGACAGGAATAACAGGTATGATAAACGCATGTGTTGTTTTAAATTTTACAGATACGAATGTAAGGATATTACTTATGGGACCGTTTCAAACTATTATGACCACCAATTTCACAACTGTTCTGCAATTATTATTTTAAATTGTGACCATGACGATCAATCAAAAAACAACATTGCTTATAACTATTATATCTCTTGCTATTTTTGGAACAGCAGCAACACTCACTCCAGGCAAATTCAAGAATTTAAAAGTGCTTCCACAGGACATTAGCGAACGACAGCTCGACAGTATCATGCAATCGTATGATAAGGCCCTTAACGTTTCCTGTGACTTCTGCCATGTTCAGAAAAAAGATATGTTTAGCATTGCGCCGGTAACCAGGGAACTTGATTTTTCAATAGACGATTCAATGAAAGAGAATGCACGAAAAATGATACGGCTCACTATAGATATTAATAAAACCTATTTTTATTTTGACAGTACAGTTAAACCTGAATACCTTAATGTGGTAAGGTGTAATACATGCCATAGAGGCAATCCTTTTCCGGTGAATGATTAAACCATTTTTCTTAGGTCACTTACTATCTTCAATACTAAACCTTAAAAACATGAAATCCGAAAAATTATTAATTGCGCTTTCGGGTTTAAAAAATTACAGGATCGATTCAACTATCTGACACCGGTATCGATTACTTGATTTAAATACAGTCATTTACTTTATTGACTTTATTAACCCGGTTTCTTCCCTGGTGATATCTACCTCTGCATAATGTCCGCTTGTAATATCACAAATTGCGAACTCATCTAACAAATTTATATTATCGCCAAATGTAGATTGCTGATCAGCCTTGATAATATACATTACGTAATGCGGATCGCTTTTCGTCTTCATATTTACTATGATATACCGGATAGTACTAAAATCAGTCTCCCTCACCTGTTCATGCGCAGTCTTTGGATCCAGTGTACCATAATAGTAATAGATCTTATGGTCTTTACAGAGTATGATCGTCATCGCATAAGAGTTTTTAACAAGAGTGGAAATACCATCATGAGGTTCCATGAGTTCCATTATCTTGGGCTGTGTCATTGATGAGGTAAAAACAAAGAATGTAAGTAATAAAAATCCAAGGTCAACCATCGGGGTCAGATCTACCCTGGTTGACCTGTGACTTTTGAATCTCGAAAACCCCGCTTTCTTTTTTTGCGAATTTTGCGTGGATATCTCCGCCATAAAATATTTAGGCATGAGACTCTAAAATACATAACTTCCATAAAGGCTATGAACCCGTAGATAATAAAAGCAATCCCTCACATTTACTATTGTACATTTTCAGTTGAATGAAAAAATAAAATAAAATATCTTTACAGACCAACTTAACAACAATAAATGGCTGAAAAAAAATCCAAGCTTGCTGAAATAAAAACAAAACCCTCTGCCGCCAGTGTTGAAGAATTTATCAATAATCTTCCGGATGAACAAAAAAGAAAAGACAGTTTTGTGATCCTGGAAATGATGAAAAAAGCAACTGGCGAAGAACCGGTATTATGGGGAAGTTCTATCATCGGCTTCGGAAATAAAAGATACAAAAGTCCGGCTACCGGCAGAGAAGTGGATTGGCTGAGAATAGGATTCTCTCCCCGCAAAGCAAATCTATCATTGTATATAAGTGCAGGCATTAAAGAGCACGCTGATGCACTTACAAAACTTGGAAAGCATAAAGCAGGTGTTGGTTGTCTCTATATAAATAAATTGGAAGACATCGATCTTAAGATTTTAAAAGGAATGATAGAACGATCTTTAAAAGGCAACTAAAATTACATGCTGTAAAAAATTAGTGTACCGGGACTGAGCATTTAAATTCACCAAGTCCAATTACCCAAAGACTTACGGCATGCTTTGGAGTTTTCAATAAATAGTACTTTCGTTAATAGTAACAGATGCAGCCAGCTTATAATTATTAAAATTCTTACTGGTTTGTACGATAATTAATTAAATAATACATATCAATCATTTTAAATTGCGTACGATGGTAAACACGCGGATAAATCCTAAGGTTGATTTTTATTTTAGTAAAGCACAAAAATGGCAGGAAGAGATAGGGAAATTGAGAATGATCATACTTGACTGTGGCCTTAACGAAGAATTGAAATGGGGAGTTCCTTGTTATACACTTGAAAAAAGAAACATTGTTTTAATACATGTATTTAAAGAATACTGCGCCATTCTGTTTTTCAAAGGTGCGTTGTTAAAGGATGCCAAAGGTATACTGATACAACAAACAGAAAATGTTCAGTCCGCACGCCAGGTAAGATTCACCAAACCCAGCCAGGTCATTAAGATGGAACCAATTCTAAAAGCTTATATCCGTGAAGCTATCCAGGTTGAAAAAGCAGGGCTGAAGGTAAATACTATAAAAAGTACAGAACTTAAATTTCCTGAAGAATTTCAAAATCAATTGAATAAAGACCAAAAATTGAAAAAAGCTTTTACTTCATTGACACCCGGACGGCAGCGGGCGTACAGTCTTTATTTTTCTGCACCTAAACAATCTAAAACCAGGGAATCACGCATTGAAAATTACCTGAAGCAAATTCTAATTGGAAAGGGATTAAACGATTAGCAATTTCTAAAACTTATATGAACAACTATACAAAAAAAATATCATCCAAACAGCTCGAAGAATTACTCAAAACATTAAAGAAACGTTTTGAGAAAAATATGAATCGCCATAAAAGCCTTGAATGGAGTAAAGTGCAATTGAGAATCGGGGATAGCGGGGAAAAACTTTGGTCGCTCCATGAAATGGAAAATACTGGTGGCGAGCCGGATGTTGTGAACCAGGATAAAAAAACAGGAGAATACATTTTCTATGATTGTTCTGCTGAAACTCCTACCGGTCGCAGAAGTCTTTGTTATGACCGTGAAGCATTGGATTCAAGGAAAGAAAATAAACCTGCAAATAACGCTATGGATATGGCGGCAGAGATCGGAATTGATATTTTAACGGAAGAAGAATACCGGGCGTTGCAACAGCTTGGAAATTTTGATACAAAAACTTCCAGTTGGCTGATCACCCCTCCTGAAATAAGAAAACTTGGCGGTGCGATCTTTGGAGATCGCAGGTATGATCATGTATTTAAATACCACAATGGTGCATCTTCTTATTATTCCGCGAGGGGATTTCGTGGATCGATTAGAATTTAGACTCTCGCCAAACTGCATTTTAAAAATTAACCGCCACTGTCTTTTTTCGGAGCAATAATTATAGGTTCTGTAACTGCAGGTGTAATGGTTTGTGGTTTTGTTACAGGTGAATTAAGTGGCGCGCCAACAGCAATATCACAACGGTGCCCTGGTTCCCCATGTGGTGGATTCATTCCGGGAGGAGTTACTGTTTTTGGTGTGGTTTTCTGAACTGAAGGTGTGGTAGCCATGGTGGAAACGACAGGCGATGCTGGTTTGGTCGCAGGAGAATTCAGTGGTGCACCTACCGCAATATCACAACGATGATTCGGTTGTCCGTGTGGGGGGTTCATTCCTGCAGCAGTAACTGTTGAAGCATCCTGGGGCAATGGTTTTGCCAACGATGGGGTTGCCACGGTTGGTAATGCTAACGCAGTATCTGCCTGCATTGCTTTTTGGGGATCTAAAACGATCGCTGCAGGCCTTGATGTATCATTGCCAATTATGCTGGAATCATGATCTGGTTCTTTATCTGCACACGAAATAAAACAGTAAACAACGATCATGCATACCCCGGTGATTATCTTATTCATTGGTTAATTTTTAAAAAGTTCATAGCTCAGTAATACTTCTTTTGCTGAAATTATCCAATATATCAGTAGAATTCAAATCCTTCAGCAATTATTTTAATTGAAGAATTTAAAAGTTGCAAAAAAAACCTATTATTAAGAAGGTAAATAAATTTAAATAATTTTATTCTGCAAATGTAAGGTTTGCCAAAGTATGAAGACGTCACTTTATTATTTTAAAAAAAAGTTAATTTCATTTCATGTGACAGTGGGGGTTTGTGCATTATTTTTTCTTTTACTTTTTATATTAACGGGAAAATATTCTTGGCTCAGTAAATCTTTTTTTCTTTTTTATTTAGTTTCCGGGATTACCATTCTGACTGTATTCTTTAGAATGCTCAAGCCACTACAAAAATCATATTTTGAGTCATACAAGAATATCAGAAAGGATTATCCTCGTTTTGTGATCTACATTTTAAGAAAGTGTATTATTGAAAATAACCCAGCATTATTAAAAACAAAAGAACTTGTTGCATGATCTACCGTGTTTACGTTATCGAGCTTTCAAAACGGGTATTTACGGAGGATGCAAAATTCCGGGCTGCTAATCCACAATTTAATGGAGTACTTCAGTGCCTTTATGTCGGCATGACCAGTAAGACCCTGGCAGAAAGATTCCGGCAACATAAAACAGGCTATGTAAATAAGAAAGGCCATAATCTTTCTGCCAAAATTGTTTACAAATATGGAACATACTTACGTCCAAGCCTGTACGATCATATAAACCTGAAAGCAATGAACAGGCAACAGGCATTGCTGATGGAAAATAAATTAGCGCTTGATCTTAGAAGGCAAGGATATGCTGTCTGGTTCAACTGATCTTAGCTCCCTGATCTTACAGGTAGCTTACCTTCAGTGCCGTAAGTAAGGCATACATTGATTCAGTTGGCTGCTGCTTTTAAAAGATAGAAAAAACGTTTGGCACTCTGATACAAAAATCTGCTTGCCTATAAACATTTAAAAATGCAAATTAAAATTATAATTGCCTTGCTTTTCATTTTAAGTTCTTCCTACTCATGCAATGATAATAGGCATCCAGGTACAAATAATGGTGAGCAAAAGTTTGATAAAACAAAATGGAAAATTAAGGAGGATAAGAATTATCCTTATAGAAACCTAATGCTTAAGGACCTGCTTATAAATACAAAATTGCATGGATTAAAAAAAGTTGAAGTTTTGAATTTGCTTGGGCAACCTAACCGGGTTGATTCCAATTACCTGTTTTATATTGTGGACCAAACTCATTTTGTAAACATTATGCCCCTTCATACTAAAACATTGGTAATAAAATTCTCAAATGATGGTACGGTAGAATGGAGGAAGATCCATGAATAAAAAGGGAAGATGGTATGAATTGATAAACGGCAACTAAATATTTAATGAATTGAAATATCCTGGATTCGAATCTTTTGGTATCTTAAATAAAAATTAAAGATGAAACAACTGATAATTGGTAAGGCGATCATTGGATTATTTATTTCATTGTTGTTTACACCATATCTAAACGCTCAAATTGACTGGTTGAAAAGAGGGAGTGATTCTACTAAATATGAAATGTCAGCGGTGGGATCAGAATATAAAAATAAAAAAATTCTTACTATAAGATCCATTGTAACAGATATAACAGGTTTCGGAACATACATGCAAAAAATGTCCTCAATAAATTATCTTGGTAAAAGAGTAAGAATGACAGGATATATGAAATCTGATGAACTGAGCGATTGGGGTGAATTCTGGCTAAGGATCGACCAAAGCATCCCTCCTATTACACTTGCATTTGATAATATGCAGGACAGGAGCATACAGGGAACTTCTGATTGGGGCTTGTATCAAATTGTCCTTGATGTTCCAGCCAATGCTTCGTCCATATCATTTGGAGCGATCCTTACAAGGACCGGTCAAATTTGGTTTACTGAACCGGATTTTGAAATTGTTGATACTTCTATACCAACCACAGGGGGAAAATAAAGACAGCTGAAATATTTTTAGAAAGATCTTATGGACCAGTATAAAATTACTTTTGAAACGTGGGACAAGGTTGCTTCTCTGTACCAGGAAAAGTTTATGGACCTGGAATTATATAATGATACTTATGATCGTTTTTGTTACCTGATCGAAACAAAAGATCCGGCGATATTAGAAATTGGTTGCGGTCCCGGCAATATCACGAAATATATGACTTCCATACGACCTGATCTGAAAATAAAGGCGATCGACGTTTCACAAAATATGATCAACCTGGCCAGAACCAATAACCCGGGTGTTGAGTTCCAAAAAATGGACTGTAGAAAAATCAATACACTTCCCGGCAATTTTGATGGGATCATTTGTGGCTTCTGCATTCCTTACTTATCCGTTTCTGACAGTTCAAAATTAATACTCGATTGTTTCCGATTATTAAAAACAAATGGTATTCTATATTTTAGTACTATAAAAGGTGATTACACCAATTCAGGATTTAAATCGGCAAGTACAGGCGACCAATCATATGTATATTATTATGACGAAGATCATTTTAAAAATGAATTAATCATTAACGGTTATGAATTGATTGATCTGCTTGAAAAAACCTTTCCCATAAATGATGCAACTGCAGAGGTCAACCAAATTTTCATAGCGAGGAAATGTTAAAGGTTCCTTGACACATTCTTTGTTTTCTTCAAAAATATTTGCAGATAATTTCGTATTCTAGGTCTAGCTATCTACCAAATTTTGTTTTCAATTAGCTACATTTTCAAATATCAACATAAAATTCGTCTCTATAAATAAGTGAAACCATAATGAGAATTAGTTTAATCTTTACATTGTTTAATACGACTCGATAAGGCTTTTCCAGGAGTTTTCTTTTAGCCTATGATTTCAAATCAGCGTTCCATAAAATGCCTTCTCAAAAAGGGGGAAACTTACACCTGCCCTCTTCTTCCATAAGGCTATTCACAGAAATAATGCTGCTAACACCCCTGCACCCCGGGTAGTAGTAATAGTATTTTATAGCAAAAAGTCTTAGATTACAAACAAAGGTTTCTTTAACCATCTACGGTAATACCGTACGTTACATATTTCGATTATAACTATGCTCATGAATAAATTATTATTTCCCTTCGCTTTAATGATGGTATTTTTTTCAAACGAGTCATTTAAGGACCATGCCTTAAAACAAAATGGAGAAAGAGAAGTGGATCTTAGGATCACTTATAAGGTAAACGTGTCGGGCCATATAAATAGGTTGAGGCTTAAAATGGTGATCCCCGCAGATATCAAAAACAGGCAAATTGTAAATGATCTGACTTTTTCAGTGGAACCGGATAGTATTTACACAGCTAACGGTAACAGCTACGCATTGTTTAAACTAAATGACCTGGATAAGGATTTTAAAATTGTATTAAAGGGGAAGATCCTGATCTTTAATTCCATTAGTATGAAATCAGATAGCAGCGAATCCGGCTTTGGAAAATACCTTGTTGCAGAATCTAATATTGAAGTTACAAGTGAAAAAATATTAACGGTGGCGCAAACCCTGAAACAAAAAACAGATATCGAAACTATCATCAAAACCTTTGAATATGTAAAGGAACATATCAGCTACCAAAAAAATAAAGCGATTGGAGCAGAGAAAGTATTGGAAACCGGTGTGGGCAAATGTATGGATTACAGCGACCTGTTTGTAGCATTATTAAGAGCGAATAATATTCCTGCAAAGTCTATGTTCGGGATCGTTGTAAGTGAAACTGCGCCAAATCCACTGCATGCCTGGCCGGAAGCGTATTTAAAAAAACAAGGTTGGGTTCGTTTTGATCCAACAACCGGACACAGTGATATTATAAAAGATGGGGATAATTATAAAATGCATATTTCAAACAAGTATGTCACCTTATCGGAAGGCAGGAACGATCCTGAATTACGTGCAAGTTTGTACCATTATAACTATAATTATGATGTTGGTGGTTCAGTCAAGATCAGAACATCATTCGATATTCACGGTCAATAGAACTTTCATTGGATCTTGCCCTACACTCAAAAGAATTTGTTTATAGTATAACAACTAATACGGTAATTTTGACTCAAACTAATAATAAAATGACATCAGATATTACACTAAATGCCCCGGCAGTATATCCATGCATGCTTATATTCAAGCTCAATCAACGGCTTTTTTTAAATTGTCTTGATGGTGTTACGGAGGAACAATCCACAGAAAGAATAAGTGAACATTCAAACCACTTTATTTGGATTGCTACGCATACCCTTTGGGCAAGATATAACACCATAAATCTTTTGGGAAGCACTGTTGACAATCCATATAAAGGAATGTTTGAAGGATTTAAACCATATGATAAAAAGGATGTTTATCCTTCCCTTAAAACAGTGAAGGAACAATGGGAATCAGTATCAGCCTTATTGATCGACGCTTTTCAATCTGTAACAGAAGAACACCTGGCAGCTGAAGGCCCGTTTAAAAATCCTATTGGAGACAATTCGATCGGTGGAACTATTATTTTTTTAGCACAACATGAAAGCTACGATATTGGCCAGATGGGGTATTTAAAAAAATACCTGACAAAGGAAGCAATGAAATATTGACCTTCTATTTGACCGGTAATTCAACATAATACTTTATACCAGTTAATGAGATTCATAAATTGAAAATATGGAAGATTCCTGGACGGATAGATGGAATGAAAGATTTAGTAAAATAGAATTTGCGTACGGCGAAGACCCGAATAATTATTTAAAGGAACAATTACTAAAGTTAGATGTTGGTAATATCCTTTTTCCGGCAGAAGGCGAAGGACGGAATGCAGTTTTTGCTGCCAAAATTGGTTGGACAGTATCTGCTTTTGATATAAGCAACGAAGGAAAAAAGAAAGCCCTTCTTCTTGCGGAAGCCAACCACGTTACAATAGATTACAAGGTGTGTGATTTGCAGGCGGTGAAATTCAACCCTGGCCAGTTTGACGCGATCGCTCTTATTTATGCTCACTTTCCGGCAGCCATAAAATCATTGTACCACAAAATGCTTGACAAGTACCTGAAAAAGGATGGTATTGTGATCTTTGAAGCGTTCAGTAAAAAACATCTTGAGTATAATTCTAAGAATGATAAAGTTGGCGGCCCAAAAGAAATAGAAATGTTGTTTTCTATTGACGAGATCAGGTCGGACTTTATGAACTATGAGGTCATTGAGTTAATGGAAATGGAGGTCGAATTAAATGAGGGACAATTCCATAATGGAAAAGGCTCCGTAATAAGATTTGTTGGCCGGAAAAAATGATAAAAAAGAGGCCATTACAGCCTCTCTTTAAAAAGCACCAGAAATTTATTTTGAAACTATTACTTTATGCGTCGTTTGATTTTTCCCGGTCTCAATTTTAATTATGTAAAAATTTGGTTTTTGTTTCGCCAATTCATCAAACAATAATATATTCTTTCCTTTGTTCAATGCCCGGCTTATCACCTGCAATATCCTTCCGTAGCTGTCAATTATAGAAATGGTTACATTTCTTGTACCAGCATCATCCAGCAAGATATACGCTTCACTGGTAACCGGATTTGGAAACACTATTACTTTGGGGATAACGGTTTCGGACCGATGCTGTAAAACAGTTTCACTGATCTTAATAACATTGTCCTTACACAACATTTTTACCCGGTAATAAATTATCGGCGAAGATGAAAGTAAATTCTGCGAATTTGTAAAAGAATATGCTGCACTCCCACTCCTTGAATCTGCAGATAGTGTTGATAACGGAAAATAATGGACGTTATCCAAACTATATTCAGGAACAAATTCTTTTACGAGTTCATTGTTATTCACCTTCCAATTCAATTCTGCATTGCCATGCTTTGTATAAACATTAAAATTTGAAATATCCACCTGGAGGATCGTACAAATAGAATCAAAGAACAACGTAACTGAATCCATGGATGTTACGGGGCAAGCTGTATGTAATTTTTGCGTTACATAATAGGTGCCCGGTGCATTTACACTGATCGATGTCCCCGTTGTGGATCCTAAGATATTACCATTAACGGTAGACCATGTGTATAGGGAAGTAGAAAGGGGGTTCACTACATTGATAGATGTAGTTGGCATTACTACACAATGATATTGAATAAAGGCATCTGCATCTACCTTGGCATAATCAAACAACCGAAAGGGTGCAACAAAATCTTTCAGCTCTGCTGTAAATGAGGTTGATGCCCTTGTTTTGATCATCACTCTTCTGAACGGAGTGCCACAAGGATTGTTGCTAAAATTAGCAGGGTCGATCCCAAGCAAGGTAAGGTTTACTGCGAACTCCATAAATTGCTTGGGAATAAAATTGGCTACATAACTATTATCTTCCCGAATGACTCCAAACGGTCCCGCCCATGTAGACGCAACAGTTGATTGTATACCGGTGTAAAAAGCGCCGGCTGTCTTTGGCAATATGTTGGCATAACCAAAAGTTGCCGAACTGCCGTCGCCATCAAATTGCCCCCCCCAGTTGAAAGAAAATGGAGAAATGCTTAGCGCATTTTTGTTTATCCAGATCCTTGCCTGAACCAGTGTGATCGAGGCACTTCCAAATTCAGCCGTGAATACAATGTCCCCCGGTGATATGATCTTGCCTGCTGCATCAAATTTCCAGGAAGTATGTCCTGCATCAGGCCCATAGTTATTAAAGGTTCTTGTTACTCGGTCATAGTAAAAATCTGTCTGGTATAACTCAAAATCAAAATACCTGCTACCTGTTGTGTTTTCAATAGCAATAGCAGAGAACATCCACAAAGAATCGGTCACATTCGGGCCTGCCCTACGAACATGGGTATACGCATCAAGGATGTCATTCTTATCAGGTATCCCCTGGGACACGGGGCATGACCAGGATGCCGGAGACATACCGTTTTTATTACTTCCGGATGCAAAAACCGTTGAATCGTCGCCATGAAAATCCCGGTGGAAAATGGCATCCAGTACTAGTCTGTTATTGACCACGCTATATGGTGCAGGCTTCATTAACTTGGAAAAAGATCTCGAACGATTTGCAGCGCTGATCGCATATCCGGCAATGATCGTTGCAGCTCCTGTCGAATCTATTATAGATTGACCTGTGCCGGAGTAGCCACGGCCAAACCAATCATCTACCGCAGGTTGTATAGCGTTATTGAAATAATTACTGCTTAGATCGGCTTCCACACCGAAATTTGCTTTTACAATGGGGACTGTGATTTGTGCATTCACAAGGAACATCCTTGATGTAAATAATAAAAAGAGTAGTAAAGATTTTTTCATAGGATAAACTTTTAAGTAAAAATGATCGTCGTCAAATTAATTGATAATACAAGAATAGGTTTGCGAAACGACCGATCCTCCATTGTTATTCATCAATGCGATAACCCTATAGTTAATGTATCCGGCAGCACATCCCATATCCGTGAACTTGAAAATGTTTGAATTCGTATTGTTTACCATTCCGGCAGTATACCAATTTGAATAAGGATCACTTGCATCTTCGTAAGTGAATTCAACACGAAATTTTTCAATCCCGGAATTTGAATTCATACTCCATTGCAGGTTATGACCTTGGCCTTGTTTATGCCCGCGAAGAAACAAAAATGCATTGCTGGTAGATGACTGTTTAAACGAAGAAACAAATGGATTTGTCTTCTCTGTGGCTGATAGATTCATGCACATAAAAAACAGTGTAGAAAGGATAGCGATTTTCATATATCAAATTTTAAAGGTGACAAAATTGTATGCTACCAGGAGTAAGAAATCCTTTTACGTAATCTTACCTAATTGCGTAAATTATATACTCAACTGTGATAGCAATGCAGGGAGTTGTTCCTGCAATTCTTTTGTTTTGGATGGAGATAATTTGGATATACTTATAAAAGAAACTCCCTCCTTTAAATATTATTGTGTTGGAAAATAAATATTTATCAAGGTTTAAATTTATTCGATAAATCATTGAATTTCAGTACGTAATTTTAACTGTTTAAAAATTCGCTTCTGGCATAAATTTATTCATAAATCATTGTTGGTAGTTCTCCGATTGTTTTTTTGAATAAAGTAACAAGGGAATTTACCGTTAATACAAATGCGAGGAAAAAAACACATATTTCTTTAGTGTTTTTACAAACGGAAGAATACGGTGGGCAGACGAATGGTTAAAATTTTCAGCCTAATATTTTTTTCAGAAATCGTATCATAAAAAATAAGAGCCGGGGCATAATTAAAAGAACTTTTTCACAAGATATCAAAACCGATACTTCAAACAAAAGCCGGAATATATCAATACGTTGGCGTTGAAGTAATACCTACCTTGGATGTGAAAGAAGGAATTAGGAATTCAATTTGCCTGCAGACTTTTTCATGATTCGCGAAGGTCCCAGGAGGAATAGCGAAAATTACCATAAAAATTTTGGTGTGAATCCGTTATTCAAGTCGGGATTGCATTTTGAAAAAGTATTAAGCGTGCAGATCGGAGATCTAAAAAGAAAAATAGTGTATAATGGCAATGTGCTATACATAACTTTACGGATACAGGAGGAATGTAATAAATATCAAAAAGATTGCCTGTTTCAGGAACTATGATGAAATGGTTACAAAATGTGAATGGCTTTTAATGGGAAACAATAGATAATGTTACGTTTCTGGGCAAGGAAACCGAGGTTGAAATTTTTAGTGTCATTAGGAAGCAATTTTCAGACCTGTAATTGATATAAATTATACCGGCAATTCATAGCATTGCGGGAATAGGTTGCTGATCTATTTTTGATATTGGTTTATTAAACTTCATCTAATCATAATAATGGCAACTATTAAAATACCATACATCGGAACAATCGATTCGTCGTCTGTTGAAGAATATTATTATGCAGTGATGAGTTTAAACAATATAGAAGTTCAGATCGATCTAAATTTCGAAGCAATAACTATAGACGTTAAAAGATTGGAGATCGTAAAACATTTCATTGAAAATATCAGGATACATGATCTGAATAATAAAAAATATCTTCATCAGGATTTTAATAAACATGATGAGCCAACCAGTACTTATATAGGTCATCACCTAGAAGAATTGGGTACAGATGACCTACATGATCTGGTTGGAAGCAGTTCAAAAACTTCAGACCATCCGAAACTACTATTGAACAAGCTTTATTTGATGCGGGTTGGCTTATACCCCGAAAGCGAAACAGAATTTGCGGTGTTCGATTATTCAGTTGGAAAAGAACTGACAAATTACGTAGTTGCTATTAATACGGATGATAATGGTAATATCAGCAGTTTAGCAATGGAAAGTTGATAACGTCATCCATCATACAATAATATTTTTTTACAGGAAAACATGTAAAATAGAAAAGGATCCGGGAACTTTATGAAACGCACGCCTTACCGTTCTTATAATTAGATTATCATTGAAATAAAAATATTGTTCCTTTAATATCGTAATTATAATACTTTGGTATCAAATACTTTTTTATGAGATCGTATAGAATGATTTTTCTGCTCATGGTATTTCTGCCACTAAGCTTGCTTTCCCAATCAAATGAATTACTTGTCAAGATAACTACAAAGCTATCAAGATCAGAAACTACAATTAGTGCCTTGCTTTCCGATTCAACGCTTAATTCGCTACATTCATTAATTGCATTTAGAGAAATTATAAGACAAAACGCCCGGGCTGAAAAAATTACAATAGTTAATGGTTCTGAACCTGGCGATAAAATAACCGTTTCAGGGATAGTACTTGACAAAGTGGGAAATAAAATGTCAGACAAACTAATTTATATTTACCAAACATCTTCGGAAGGATGGTATTCTGATACAGCTCCACATATTTTACAAATGGAAGGTGATCGCAAACATGCCAGGCTTTTCGGATATCTCAGATCTGACAAAGATGGCAGATTTCAGTTTTCTACAATAAAACCGAAAGGTTATCCAAATTCATCCTTACCAGCACATATCCATATTGAGATCTCACTGGCCCAAGGAAAAAACTTAATTACTGAATTGCTTTTTGATGATGACCCCAGATTGATACCCGAAATAAGGGCTCGTGCAATTCAAGAGAAATTTATAATTACTAAAAATACAGGAACGAAGTCGGAACCATTATACACTTATATTATTCAGGCAGACTAAATGAATTAAAACCGAAACTATCTCAAAGTAATGATATGAAAAACATTGTTATTATAATTCTGTTG
>JBDSDG010000014.1:0-10103 GCA_039920685.1 Ferruginibacter sp. | reverse complement strand
TATATCTTGCAACCGCAGGTAGCCTGATCAACATTCCTCTTGCGATTTTTTTAGGTAAAACTTTGGGAATTTACGGCGTTGTTTTATCTACAACCATTATAAGCATTGCAACGGCGATCATAACACCAATACAATATAAAAAGATAATCTCAAATACAGCCACCGGTATTTGGGCCAAATAAAGTTTATGAGCAATTCATTAAAATTATTGGAATGGGATACTGAATTTTTCGGCTACACGATAGCGAAAGTTATAGCGGAAAACCTTGATCCCGCTAAAATGGCTGAACTGGTGGAAGAAGCAGATAGTGTCGGAACCAGGCTGTTATATTTATTTACAGATCCTGCAGATGAGCTTTCTAATGGATCTGCAATAAAGATCGGGGCAAAATTGGTAGACCAAAAAGTTACATTTCATATTAAAATCGCTGAAGAATTTAGTGCGATAACTGATGAGCACATTGAATCATTCGATCTTTTGGTTCCAACCGAAAAACTTATAGACCTTGCTATTCAAAGCGGCTTGTACTCCCGTTATAAAACAGATAAGCATTTTCAGAATGGTGAATTCGAGAAGCTGTATTCAAAGTGGATCGAAAATTCCGTTAACAAGAAAATAGCTGATCACACACTTGTTTACAAGCTTGATGAAAAAATATTGGGATTTGTAACTTTGAAGATCAAAAATAAATGTGGCGAGATCGGCCTTATTGCCGTGGATGAAACTTCACGCGGCAGATCAATAGGAAAGAAATTGGTTCATGCTGTGGTCGATACCCTAAAACGACAACGTATAAAAGAACTTGATGTGGCAACCCAAATAAATAATGAGGATGCCTGTAATTTTTACAAAAAGATCGGTTTCACTGCAAGCAAGACTGAATGTATCTATCACATTTGGCTGTGATCACTTCCTGTATCAATTAAAGAATCCCCTCAACGGAATGAATATTTTAATGATCTTTCGAAACAATCCCCTGGAAACCTCTGGTGCCGTTACGCTCGATCTGTTCAACGATTTTAAAAACAAAGGCCATACCGTTAAGTTGCTGGTGAACAAATACGATCCTTCCTATCCTGCGGGAGTGATCAGTATGGAAACCCATTATTTGTTCTGGAAAAACAAGGTTATTAATAAGCTGCAGCGGATGTTCAGGCTGATTAATAAAAAGCCTACTGATGATAAATACCATTTTCATGAAGTTGACGAAGAGAAAGTTTTTTATAGCACCAATAGTATTCTAAGAACTGCAGGCATGAAGCCAGACGTTATTATAATATTGTTCGCAAAAAATTTCGTGAATGCAAAAAATATTTACGAGCTGAATGTGCAAACGAAAGCACCTGTGTATTGGATGATGTATGATACTTCGCCTTTAACGGGTGGCTGCCATTATTCCTGGGATTGTTCCGGTTACCAGGGTACCTGTGGCAGGTGCCCGGGTTTATTTTCTTCTGATCCCAATGACATCACACATAAAAATCTTGTATATAAAAAAAAGTTCCTTGACAAGACCGATATCAGCATTGTACTTGCTTCAGAGTGGCAATCTTTGCAGGTAGCCAGGAGTACATTGTTCAAGGACCGTACGATACACAAAATTTTGATCGCGATCAATCCGGAAGTGTTCAAACCCGTATCCAAAGAGGTAAGTCACAATAAATTTTCGATCCCCCTGGAAAAAAAAGTTATATTTTTTGGAGCTTATAACCTGGATCATGAGCGAAAAGGAATGCATTATTTATTAGAGGCTCTGCTGATCCTGGAAAAGATGTTATCAAATGATCCCGCTTTAAAAAGCAAAATCGTTTTATTGATCGCCGGTCTTGAAGTTGATAAAATAAAGAACCAGCTACCTTTTCCAAACATTGACCTGGGTATGCTTGATAATAATTATGGGATCGCTTCGGCCTACCAGGCAGCTGATATATTTGCTTGTCCATCAGTAGAAGATGCCGGGCCTTCCATGATAAATCAATCTATTATGGCGGGTACCCCTGTAGTTTCATTTGCTCAAGGAGTATCATTAGATATTGTTACTACTGGTGTAACTGGTTACAGGGCTAAATTAAAAGACAGCCACGACCTTGCCCGGGGAATGTATAGTATCCTTTCAATGAATGAGGCAGAACTGGCAAAAATGAAAAAGAATTGCCGTGATATGGCAATGGATTTATTTCACCCTGAGGTGAGTACCAATAAGTGGCTGACAATTCTTAATACAAGCAATTAAAATATAACTGGTACGGATACGTTATAAGTAATCTTAAAAAGAATTACTTTCAAACACACAATTAGTAAAAATGATCAATTTTAATAAGCCTTATTTGACCGGCAAGGAAATGCATTATATGTACCAGGCGGTATATTCCGGTAAAATATCCGGAAACGGCTTGTTTACAAAAAAGTGCCAGGCTTTCCTGGAGGAAAAATTCGGTTTTAAAAAAACATTACTTACAACTTCCTGTACAGATGCACTTGAAATGTGTGCCATACTTGCGGACGTGCATGAAGGCGATGAAGTTATCATACCATCCTTTACATTTGTATCAACCGCATTAGCGTTTACCCGCCAGGGTGCCAAGGTGGTATTTGCTGACAGCAATAATACAAATCCAAATATTGATCCTGATAAGATAGAGGCTTTAATAACTTCCAGGACCAAAGCGATCGTGCCTGTTCATTATGCCGGTATTGCTTGCGATATGGATAAGATCATGGCCATTGCTAAAAAACATAACCTTCTTGTTATTGAAGATGCTGCGCAGGCAATAGATTCTTATTATAAGGGCATTCCACTTGGATCGATCGGCCACCTTTCGGCATTTTCTTTTCATGAAACGAAAAATATCAACTCAGGGGAAGGCGGAATGCTTGCCATCAATGATGAAAGGTTCATACAACGGGCAGAGATCATTTGGGAAAAGGGCACGAACCGCAATCAATTCTTCAGAGGAGAGGTTGATAAGTATGGATGGATCGACACAGGTTCTTCATTTCTTCCTTCAGAGATCATTGCCGCATATCTTTATGCCCAGTTGGAGAACATGGAAGATATCCAGCAAAAAAGAAAAGGCATGTGGATGCGATACTACGAAGGCTTAAATTCCTGGTGCTCTAAAAATGGAATTGTTATGCCGGTCATTCCGGAGTATGCTACTAACTGTGCGCATATGTTCTACCTTGTTTTTTTATCGCTTGAACAGCGCTCGGCATTTATAGCTCACCTTAAGGCAAATGAGATCTCTTCAGTATTTCATTATTTAAGTTTGCATAAAAGCCCCTATTTTCAAAATAAATATGAAGGTGCCGAATTGGAAAACAGCGATAGGTATACGGATTGCCTCGTAAGACTGCCTCTATATTACGAATTGACGGAAACAGATATGGACAAAATAATTGGAACGGTAAAATCATTCATTCCCTAAATGAATAAGGTAGCACAAAATTTATTCCAGGTCATTTACCCATTTTATCCTTTATGGGCATTTGTAATGGTTCAATATGCAAAGTTCCCGGTTGGCAAGGTCCTTATATTTATGTTACTGCCGGTGCTGATCTACTATATTTATAACCTGCATATGCGGGTTCCTTCTTACCTGGTATTTTATTTATTATTTACGGTTTATCATCTCGGCTCAGTGTATGTAAACGACCTGTTGCCAACCACCACAAATTGGTTCAATTACTTTTTTTCTGATACAAATGTGCTGGCCTGTATTCTATTCTTAGTAATAGAGAACACAGATTTCAGCGAGGGATTTATAAAACGGATGAGCAGGAATATGCTCATCATCATCGGATTATCTACGGTCGTTAGCATTATCCAGATAAAGGATGTTACATTCTTTTATAATATAGAGAATGACGTTAACGATTACATGACATTTTATGACGAGAACAGGAATGCCTCCATTTACAGCTGGTATAACTTGAATTCTGTTGGTATCACCTTCCCGATCATGATCTCTATATTACTTAGCTATTATGATTTTAAAAGTCGTCCCTTTCCATTAATTGCAATAAGCGGTATCATTGTCCCGTTTTTAACCAGGGCCCGGTATGTAATGATGTCAACCATCATCGCATTTTCACAGCTACTACTGGTAAAAACTATCCCTATCAAGAAAAAATTTGCTGTGATCATGGCCTTTGTGGTTGTGATTGTGATGATTCTTGCTGTTTCTCAAATGGTTGGGTATGATATTAATAAGATCATTGATGAAAGGATCATGGAAAAAGGCAATGAAATGAGTTCGGCCAAAACCAGGCTTTTATCTTATGATGTCTTTATGATGAAGTTCCCGGAGAACCCATATTACGGTGTGGGACCAAAAACCAGGGATGATGTAATTGATCTGTTAGGTGGAGAAGCACAGCTGATCCATGTTGGCTATTTATCTTACCTATATTTTTACGGGGTTATTGGAGCAAGTTTATTATTTATAGCCTTATTTTTATTACTTCGGGATTCATGGCTTGTGGGGAGGCGACAACAATTTTGGGGTAGTTTTTATGGATTGCTTGGATTTGCCATTGCCAATTTTACTTTTGTATATTTCGCTTTCGAGGAAATGGGTATTGTGCTGGCTGTAATGTATGCCAGATACTATAAACTGAATGCCGAGCGTTTAAATGAAGAAATTCAGACTAACGAGGTTATTAATGCTTAATATTATAAAATCTGTGACCAAATTATCATGGTCAGCCAAATATAACTGATGCTGCAATGAGCAATAAAAAAAACGTTCTGTTCCTTGGAAATTCAGGGTTCCCGTACGGACTTGCTGAAGTACAAAAAATATTATTGATCTCGAAATGCCTTGTTTCCACCGGGAATAATGTTACCGTGGTTTGTAATACGGGCGTTCATAAGAAAAAAGATCACCCTGAAATGACCGAAACAGGAGAATTCCAGGGAATACATTATATATATACATCGGGTACACCTTTCTACCATGAACATCTTATTAGCAGGAATTTATTGAAGATTAAAGGTGCCGTAAAAGAGATACAGTTAATTATTAGGAGGGCCCGCGATAAAAAACTTGATTATGCTATATTATCAACGCACCAGTTTTTTTCTGTGTTTATTTATTTCATATTGTCCAGGTTATTCGGGTTTAAAGTTATACTGAACTATGTAGAATATTCGTCAGGTATTAAAAAAGAATGGTACCGCTTTCGTACCATCTTAAACGATAAATTGTTTGATAAGTATGCACCGTTATTAGCTGATGGAATACTCCCGATCAGTGAATTTCTTATAAACCATTTGAAAAAAATAGCACCGAAAAAATCATATTTTAAGATTCCGGGATTAACTGATTATGACAGGTATAATGATATAGAAACATTGGAGCAGGATAAATATTTCCTTTTTTGCGGGGCTGCAAATTATAAGGAAACTGTTTTTTTTATCATAGATTCCTTTGCTGCTTTGAATAGTTGTGGAAAAGATCTTTCACTATTCCTCGTGATCAATGGAAATCCAAATGATGTAAAAGACATTAAAGATTATATCAATAGTAACGTCAAGAAAGATTCAATTAAATTTTTTACTAAACTCTCTGATAAGCAATTAACCACATATTATAAAAATGCTTTAGCATTATTGATCCCGCTACGTCCTACCTTCCAGGACATCGCCAGGTTCCCGCACAAGATCGGAGAGTACCTTGGATCGGGTAACCCGGTTATTTCAACCAACATCGGGGAAGTGAAATATTATTTTAAAGATATGGGTGAGATGCTGATAGCGGATGAATACAATATTGATAAATTTGCAGCGAAAATGCAATCGGTTATAGATGATCCCGAAGCGGCAAAGAAGATCGGGGAACAGGGAAAGAAGCTTGGCCTATCCATCTTTCATTATCAAACCAAGGCGCCAGAAATAAATAACTTCCTTGATAAATTCAACCATAAACAATAATCTCCATTTTTTGGAGTTTATTTAAGTTTAATGATTTTATCACTGACCTTCTGGTCAATAAAGAATAAAATAAAATAAATACTTACGTTATGAACAAGAACAAAACAGCTGTTGTATGCGGTGCTGGCGGATTTATCGGGGGCCACCTGGTTAAAAGGCTAAAAAATGAAGGATATTGGGTAAGAGGAGTGGATCTGAAAGAAAATGAATATGGTAATGACCACGCAGATGATTTTGTGATCGGTGACCTAAGGGATCCTGTTGTATGTGCATCGTTGTTTGACCGCCATATAGATGAGGTCTATCAATTGGCTGCCGACATGGGTGGCGCAGGTTACATTTTTACCGGGGAGCATGACGCTGATGTTATGCATAATTCTGCAACTATTAATTTGAATATGGCTGAGCAGAGCAGGAAAAACAAAGTGAATAGAATATTTTATTCCTCATCTGCTTGCATGTATCCCGAATATAACCAGTTAGATCCTGATAATCCAAAATGTTCTGAGGAATCTGCATATCCGGCTGCGCCTGATAGTGAGTACGGCTGGGAAAAATTATTCAGCGAGCGACTTTACCTGGCTTATAACAGGAATTATAATATGGAAGTGAGGATCGCAAGGTTCCATAATATTTATGGACCTAGTGGTACCTGGAAAGGTGGCAAGGAAAAGGCTCCTGCAGCAATATGCAGAAAAGTTTGCGAAGCAGATAATGGCGGTGAGATAGAAGTATGGGGTGATGGCAAACAAACACGCTCATTTTTATACATCGACGAATGTGTTGAAGCAATAAGAAGATTGATGGAAAGCAATTTCACCGGGCCTGTTAATGTAGGATCTGAGGAAATGATCACCATCAATGACCTGGTGAAATTAGTAGCCGGTGTATCAGGTAAAACTATACGAATCAAGAATATTGCCGGCCCAACGGGAGTGCGTGGACGAAATTCGGATAATAACCTGATCAAGGAAAAATTGAATTGGGCTCCTTCTCAACCATTGGTAGATGGTATCACTAAAACATATAAATGGATCAACAGCCAGGTGGTAGCTGTTTAATAAAAGTGTCATTTGTATAGTCAGCCAGCTTCAGGTGATGGAAAAGCAATAACATGTATATTTTATTTTTTGAAGTAACAAAAAAGCAGGTATCATGAGAATATTGTTTTTTATAGATAGCATGACTGCCGGCGGAAAAGAGAGAAGGCTTACCGAGCTTATGAAGGCCCTGGCTCAAGACCCTACTATACAATTTGAACTCGTTGTGATGAGTAAGGACGTTCATTACAAAGAAGTATTTGAACTTGGAATAAAAATTCATTATCTCATCAGGTCAACTAAAAAGGACCTATCTGTTTTCAAGAAGTTTTACCGGATATGTAAAGAGTTTAAACCCTCGATCGTACATTGTTGGGATAGCATGACGGGGATCTATGCAGTGCCGGCCTGTAAATGGTTGCACATCAAACTAGTGAATGGAATGGTGGTTGATACTCCTGTGCAACAGAATATAAAGAACAAATACTGGCTGCGCGCTAAATTGATCTTTCCATTTGCGGATATAGTGATCGGTAATTCAAACGCGGGTTTAAAAGCCTATGGCGCTCCTGCCAATCGTTCCGTTTGTATCTATAATGGGATGGATCTGAACCGGTTCAATAAACTAAAGGAACCACGATCCGTGAGGCTGGATTTATTAGGCGAAGGTTCAGAAAATTTATTTGTTGTAGGAATGGTTGCCGCATTTGAAGACCGGAAAGATTATTCAACATTGATCAGGGCAGCTATAAAGCTTGTAACTGAAAATGATAACGTCCGTTTTATTCTTGTTGGAAGCGGGGCCAATTTCCTTGCAATAAAAGATGCCGTTCCTGGTTCTTTGGAGAAAAAAATAATCCTTCTGGGAAAAAGAGCAGATGTTGAATCGATCGTTAATATTTTTGATGTTGGTATATTGTTGACGAATACTGGTGTACACGGTGAAGGGATCTCAAATTCTGTAATAGAATACATGGCTTTGGGAAAACCTGTTATCGCAACCCGGGGAGGAGGTACAAATGAAGCTGTGTCCGATAATGACAACGGTTACCTGATTGATCCGAATAATGTGGACCAGTTATTAGACCGGATCACCTTGTTGATGAACGATAAAATTCTGAAAAAGAAGTTCGGCGAGCAAGGTGTGACGATAGCACACAAAAAGTTTGAAATAAAGAATATGGCCAGACAATACATCAATACTTATCGACAACTGCTGAAAGAAAAGTCACGCTAATGAACATTTTAATAACAGGCGCTGCTGGTTTTATCGGTTCACACGCCTGTGAACATTTTTTAAAGCTTGGACACGAGGTTATCGGCATTGATAATTTCGATCCTTACTATCCACTCAAATTCAAAGAACTTAATCTTTCCGCACTTAAAAAAAATAAGAATTTTAAATTTTATGAAGCGGATATACGTGACAGTAAGAGACTAGCTGAAATTTTTTCTTCTTCTGAAACAGACATGGTAATTCACCTTGCTGCAAAAGCAGGTGTTCGTCCATCGATCGATAATATCTCATCCTATTATGACGTGAACGTTAATGGAACAGTTTGTGTGTTGGAAGCAATGCGGGAACATGGGGTCACAAAAATGTTATTTGCTTCCTCATCCTCTGTGTATGGTAATAATCCCAAAGTTCCCTTTTCAGAAACAGACAGGGTAGACGATCCGATTTCTCCTTATGCTTCAACAAAAAAAAGTGGAGAGCTTTTATGCCATGTATATTGCCATTTATATGGTTTTGATATTACCTGCCTGCGATTCTTTACAGTGTTTGGCCCACGACAGCGGCCAGACCTTGCTATTCACAAATTCACACGCTTAATAGATGTAGGGATATCTATTCCTTTTTATGGAGATGGGTCAACCGCCCGCGATTATACATACATTGACGATATAATAAGCGGTATCAACTGTGCAAAGGACAATTTACAAGGATACCGGATATATAATCTCGGGGAATCCAGGGTAATTGATCTGAAGACTTTAGTAACTACCATTGAAAAGGCATGTGGGAAAAAAGCGGTGTTGGAAAAATTACCCTTGCAAAAAGGGGATGTAAATATCACTTATGCTGATACTTCCAAAGCCAGGAAAGAAATAGGATATGATCCAAAATATGATATTGAAGCAGGGATCAGAAAATTTACTGAATGGTATGATTTAAACAAGGATTTTTTATATGATGAAAAATAAAACCCAGCAGCATACATCTAATGAAAGTACTTCTAGTTAACTGGTCATGGTATCCAACGGGAGGTGACTGGACGTATGTGAATAATATAAAGACGCTTTATCAAATGAAAGGGTATGAGGTGGTTGGTTTAAGCACGGTCAATGTTAAAAATATAGATGCAGGAATACCTTCATACTTTATCGATTCTCCGGATTATAAATCATTAAATAAGGATAAAAGTCTTTCAAACGGATTGAAAGCAGTCAAGAATTCAATTGTTTCCGCAAATGCCGTTGAAAAAATTGAAGAGATACTGGCTACGCATGATATAAAGATCGCTCACCTTCACAATATCCATCATTACATAACGCCCGCCATCATCTGGAAGCTTAAAAAAGCCGGGGTAAAAGTAATATGGTCATTACACGATTATAAGATCATTTGCCCGGAAAGCTTGTTCATCTCTAATGGTAAGATCTGTGAAAAATGTATAACAGGCAGTTTTTATCACTGCTCCACCAATAAATGCAAAAAGGATTCCTTACCTGCGAGTATCCTTGCCAGTATGGAAGCATATTTTTACCACAACTCCGGCATTTACAAAAAGGTAGATGCCTACTTGTGCCCTTCGGCATTCCTTAAAAGTAAGTTTCAACAATTCGGTTTCAGTCCGGAAAAGTTGCACGTTTCCAATCTATGCTATGATATTTCGCTGGTAGATAATTTCATAAAAGAGAATAAAATTCCTGATGATTCGTTAAGTAGAACTGACCGCAATGAAGATTATATATTGTATGTGGGAAGGCTGGAAGATGTAAAAGGCGTCAGGACGTTGATCAATGCTGTAGCCGATTCCGGCATCCGTTTGAAAATTGTTGGAGCGGGAGCGGCTGAGGAGGAATTCAGGTCAATTGTGAAGCAAAGAAGTTTAACTAATATTGA
>JBDSDG010000013.1:0-23129 GCA_039920685.1 Ferruginibacter sp. | reverse complement strand
ATATTTAAAGGAACATATCAATGTTGATATCAGCAATCTTGAATTAAATGATAACATCAGGGTACAGGATGTGATCGCAGAGAATATGGAAGTGCTGAATTCTCCAAGAATTCCGATCGCTTCTGTTACGATGACACGTCAGCTGAAACAGGAAGAAGCTACTACTGCTTCTCCAAAGGCCGCTGCGCCTGCTGCTGCACCTGCCGCTGCTGCAAAAGCTGCTGCTCCCGCAAAAGCTGCTCCTGCTGCGAAAAAATAAAAATATCTTAGCAACGATACTGAAGCCCTTACATTAAGGGCTTTTTTTTGTTACATCTGATTTCAACAGGTAAACTAATTACCTTTGCACTCCAAAATAATATTATATGGGAATGGATAGAAACACGGTGATCGGATTTATATTGATCGGTGCATTATTGATCGCCATGTTCGTGATAAATAGCAAGAGCAGGCTTTCTTATGAAGGAGAACAAAAACGTATTGCTGATTCAATTGCTGCAACCAGGCCAAAAGTTGATACCGCTGTAATTGCCCTGGATAATGCCAAAGCAGATTCGCAACACCAGGCGCAGGTATCAAATACTTTTAATGCCGTTCAGACTGAATCACAGGTAACCACTTTAGAAAATGAAGTGCTAAAGATCACTTTTACAAATAAAGGAGGCCAGCCTAAAACTGTGGAGCTAAAGAAATACAAAAAATTAAATGGAGCACCGGTTATATTACAGCAAGGGGATTACAACAAATTATCTTACAGGATAAATGTAAATGCTAACCAGTCGGCAGAAACAGGAGACATTTTATTTAACCCCGCCGTTGTTGTTACAAATCCTGACAAAAGCAGTACGATCACATTTACTGCCGGAGATTCTTCCGGGCGCCAGATCTCTCATGAGTTCATCATAAAAAACAATGATTATAAAGTAGACATGAACATCCGGATCACCGGGGCCAATAACTTATTCTCCCAAAATACAATGGGGCTTGTCTGGAAGGCCCAGGCTGAACAAATAGAAAAGAACTTTGAATATGAATTAACCCAAACGCACATAAGCTATGTAAAGGACGCTGAATATGATTTTGAATATATAGGTAAAGGCAGCAGTAAAGAATTTTCAAAGCCGGTAGATTGGATCAGCCTTAAGCAACAGTTCTTTGCTACTGCGCTGGTGGCAAAAAATAAGTTTTCAAATGCGGATGTCAGCTGGACTGTGCCATCAGATACAAACAATCACTACATCGCACGTGCTGTGATCAATACAAGGATAAAACTTCCTCAAAGCGACAATGTTGTTATTCCCCTGGAATTTTATTATGGACCAAGTGATTTTAATATCCTTAAAAAATATCATAATGGTATGGAAGAAATGGTTCCATACGGAAGTGGTGTATTCGCATTCGTAAAATACATCAACAGGTATTTCCTGTTACCTGTATTTGACTTTATACAAAAGTACGTGGCAAGCATGGGTATAGTGATCTTGTTGTTAACCTTGCTGATCCGCCTGATAACCTCGCCGATCCTCTATAAGAGTTATTTAAGTGGTGCAAAAATGAAGGTTTTAAAGCCCGAAGTAGATGCTTTAAAAGCAAAATACAAAGACGATCAGCAAGCCTTCAGCATGGAACAGATGAAATTGTGGCGCTCAGCAGGAGTAAGCCCGCTGGGAGGCTGTTTGCCGGCCTTATTGCAGATCCCGATATTTATGTCGTTGTATTACTTTTTTCAATCTAATATTGACCTTCGTGGAAAAAGCTTTTTATGGGCCAGCGACCTGGCGGCTTATGATTCAATTGCTACACTTCCATTTAGTATTCCTTTTTACGGCGATCACGTAAGCTTATTTACATTAACGGCAACGCTTACCAGCTTATTGATTTCCATATATAGCATGTCTAACATGCAAGACAATACTAACCCTGTAATGAAATACATGCCTTATATTTTTCCTGTGTTGCTGCTGGGTGTTTTTAATAAACTGCCCGCCGCTTTGACGTGGTATTATACGGTCTCAAATTCGATCACTCTTATTTTGCAGATCGTTATCCAAAAATATATTATTGATCATAATAAAATATTGGTGCAGATAAATGAGAAGATGAAGACACCTGTAAAAAAATCAAAGCTGCAAGAGCGGATGGAAGCGATGCAGCAGAGTCAAAAGAAGTTACAGGAGATGAAAAATAAGTCTAAGAGTAAATAAAAGAAATAGTTAATATTTTTAATAGCCCTTAGCATTGCAATGCGGTTTTTTTACTTTAACGTATAATTCTCCGTTTAGCGGGTGATTAGAGTATCTTTAACTCTTAAATGAACCCGATGAAAAAAGTCTTACTAATTGCCTTCTGCAGCATTTTTATTTTGAATAATTCATTCAGCCAGAAAGTGGTAAATGAACTTCGGTTATCGTATAAGATCTCGATCGAATCTTCTAAGGATAATGCTGCCATTTCAAAATCGCTTGATGGAGCAACATTTACCGTATTCATAAAAGGAACTGCCAGCAGGAGTGAAATGCAAAGTTCACTTGGTACGGAATCTAATATTTATGATTCGAAAAGCGGCAAAGGATATATACTAAAAGAGTATAGCGGGCAAAAACTCATGATAACCATGAATAAGGATAACTGGAGCGAAAAAAACCAGCTATTTCAAAATCTTAAATTCAATATTGACAATACCGAGGAAACTGTGGCAGGTTATACATCTAAGAAAGCCACTGCGTCAATGGAGAACGGAGATCCATTTGTAGTGTATTACCTTTCTGATATAATTGTTTCAAATAAGGATTACAATAATGCATTCCGAAACCTGGGAGGCATTCCTGTTCAATATGAGCTTCAGTCGGGAAAGCTGAAATTCAAATACACCCTTACAGATATAAATTATGATTTTATTCCTGCGGCTAAATTTGATATTCCAAAAGCTGGATTTAGGGTAATGACCTATGATGAAAATAGGCAGTTAAAGAAAGGATAGGCAAAAAAAAAACCGCGATCGCGGTTTAATTAGTTTTAATAATAAGTTTGATACCTGTATATCCCTGTTTTACCTCAGGTACGATAACCTTGGGTTTATATGGAACAATGTAAATACTACTTCCCTTTTGATAAGTGATCAATTCAGTAGTATTCAATGAGGTATTTTGCTTTTGAACGTTTGTCAGCAAACTACCCCTGTATTTCATTCCCGCATTTATATTGAAGGAAGTTTTAAAGGAGTTATTTGTATTGATATTCAACATAATTTTTGACTTAGATTTCTTACCTACCCCCCGATCTGCAAAAGATACGAGCATAGTACCGGTCAGTATACTAAACAACAGTATTTTTTTAATTATCCTTGTCATTTCGATTATCCTAATTTGTTACAAATATACTAAAATTTATGCCAGATTTTATAACCGTTCATCAACTATTTTCAAGGTAGGTAATTTTGGAACGTTATTTAACTGTTTTTCGTATAAAAACACCAATAATTATTGAAATTTTACTTACATTACAATAACCTATTAGACAATGAGTAAAAACCCATACCGACAAGACCGCGAAGAGCTAAAGGAATTACTCCAACAATTTTCAAATTTAAAGGAGGGTAAGACCAACTCTTTTATAGAAGAAGAAGGATTTGAGCGCATAATCGATTATTATGACGAAAAGGAACAGTTTGTACAGGCATTGGAGGTGGTAAACCATGCCACAGAACAATATCCTTTTTCCGGCGCATTGCTCATTAGAAAAGCAGATCTCCTGATCTCCGTCCGGCAGTATACAGAGGCCCTCGAAGTCCTGGAACAGGCTGAATTATATGACAGTACTGACACTTCCCTTTATATCTTAAAAACAGATGCATTCCTGGCTCTTGACATGCAGGAAAAAGCTGCTGCCATACTGGAGGCAGCCCTCCAGAATTTTGAGGGTGATGAGAAAGTAGACCTCCTTTTTGAACTGGCAGATGTTTACGATGACTACGAGAATTTTGAAAAAGTATTTGACTGCCTGAAAGTAATATTGGAGCTTGACCCCTGTAATGAGGAAGCGCTTTATAAGATATGTTTCTGGACCGACTTTACAGGTAGGAATGAGGAAAGCATTCGGCTTCACCAACAGATCATTGACGAATATCCTTTCAATGAGCTGGCATGGTTTAACCTTGGGGCTGCCTACCAGGGATTAAAATTATTTGAGAAAGCGGTTGATGCTTACTTGTATGCTTCCGCAATTGATGAAAAGTTTGATTTTGCGTACCGTAACATGGGGGATGCATATATTAAATTACGCAAATACAAAGAGGCCATTGAAGTACTTGAAAAAGTCTTGGAACTTTCAATGCCGGAAGCCGTTATTTATGAAGCGATTGGCCATTGTAACGATAAGCTTGGAAATTATGCACAGGCACGGTTTAATTATAAGAAAGCCAGTCACTTAAACCCGGAAGACAGCCAGATGCATTATAAGGTTGCATGTACCTATATGAATGAAGGCTCATGGAACAGTGCGGTAAAAGTTCTGGAAGTAGCACTGAAAGCCCACCGGATGCAACCGGATTTTAACCTGGCGATCGGCAGGTGCTTTATGGAGCTTGGAAACATTGACGAGGCGATCACTTATTTTGGGAACGTAGTAAGAGTTAGGCCAAAAAATACGGCAGGTTGGATAGAGCTTCTCAAATGTCTCTATAAGGGTGAAATGTATGACGAGGGCATGGAATATTCGTCTTTTGCATTGGAACAAATGGATTCCAAACCAATATTTATTTTCTATAAGTGTATCTTCCTATTTGCGGCTGGAAAAACCAAGGAAGCACTCATTTTCCTGGAGAATGGTATGTCAGTTAATCCAAAACTTATCAAGCATATCATCGAGATCAATCCCGCCATCTTACAACACCAACAGGTAGTTGAAATAATCGCTAAATATAAAAAAAAGCGGTCACGCTGATCTCTGAAATGTTTTTTGTAAAATATTTTACGGCGGTTTGAATATCTTTGCCCGCATTAAAATACTCTAACAGCATGAATTTTAATCTCACACAGATACCTGATAGGAATATCAAGCCACGTGAACACGGAATAACTATGGTGATGGATAAGGGCCTTTGCGTAGAAGAAGCAAAAAATTTCATGAGTGCAGCTCACCCCCATGTCGATATTGTTAAGTTAGGTTTTGGGACCGCATTTGTAACTCCGAACCTAAAAGAAAAGCTAGAAGTTTACCGTTCTTACGACATGGCTATTTATTTTGGCGGAACTTTATTTGAAGCTTTTTTAATACGTAACCAGTTCGAGGACTATATCAGTGTTTGTAAGGAGTTTGGAATTAGCTATATGGAGGTTAGTGATGGATCTATAAATATTCCACACGCTGAAAAATGCGGATATATTGAGAAGCTGACAAAGCATGGTATCGTTTTAAGTGAAGTGGGAAGTAAGGACGCAGCACATATCATCCCGCCATATAAATGGATAGAATTAATGCGTGCAGAATTAAACGCAGGATCCACATACGTAATAGCTGAAGCAAGGGAAGCAGGCAATGTTGGAATATACAGGGGAAGCGGTGAAGTAAGGGAAGGACTTGTACAAGAGATACTTACCCAGATCCCTGAAGAGAAAATAATTTGGGAAGCCCCTCAAAAAGCCCAGCAACTGTATTTTCTTGAACTGATAGGTTGTAATGTAAACCTGGGTAATATAGCTCCTAGTGAGGTTATTCCATTAGAAACCATGAGGCTTGGCTTGAGAGGTGATACCTTTGACTTATACCTGGATAAAGAAACCGTGCAATGAACTTATATGGCTTAATAGGATATCCATTGGGCCATTCTTTTTCAAAAAAATATTTTACTGAAAAGTTTAGAAAGGAAAGGCTGGATAATTTGTACGAATTATTCCCCATGAATTCTCTTGAGGAAATTAATTCCCTTATAAAAAATCCGGATCTTAAAGGTTTTAATGTTACCATTCCCTATAAAAAAGAAATATTATCCTACCTGGATGACAGATCAAACATTCCAGCAGACCTAATGGCTTGCAATTGTGTCAGGATCAAAGAAGGCAGAACTTACGGCTATAATACGGATGTGATAGGTTTCGAAAGAACGATCGTTCCCAAACTTAGCATTTACCATAAAAAAGCGCTGATCCTTGGAAATGGTGGTGCTTCTGAAGCAGTGAAATATGTTTTAAAAAGAAATGGAATTTCATATACAATCGTGAGCAGGCAAATTCATGATGATTCAAATATTACATATGAACAATTGGATGAGGAAATGATTGGAGATCATCATATTATTATTAATACTACGCCAATGGGTATGGTACCATTAACAGAAGCGTTTCCCAACATTGATTATAATGCAATTGGCAGCCGGCATTTATTGTATGACCTGGTTTATAATCCACCAAAAACACTGTTTTTACAAAAGGGCGAGGAGCAAGGTGCGGCAATTCAAAATGGATACGAAATGTTACTGATCCAGGCGGAAGAAAGCTGGCGTATCTGGGAGAACCAATGATCCATACTAGAAAGCGGCAAATAATGTCCTTAAATTTTCAGGTACAGCGGCGATTTTCTTAATATGGTAATCATAGCAGACCATCCCGGTCTTCGCTTTTGCGATCATTATCGTTTGCCCGTTTCTGTTAGCTTGTAGGGAATAATATAATTCAAAGCCAACACGAGACACTTCGCCGATTGAAATTACAACAGTAAGAACATCTCCGTAAAATGATTCGCTGATGTATTCAACAGCAAGGTCACTCATGATCAGCCCTACTCCTTCTACTTCAAGTTCTGTGTAATTATAATGCTTAAGCCACTGTACCCTGGATTCATGAACAATTGCAACCATCGAATCATTGCCCACGTGATTGCCATAATTAATATCTGTTATCCTAACGGGAATGGTTATTTCAGCAATTGGTCTCTCCGGAATTTCTATTTTAATCCTTGCCATAATGATCATTTAGGAAAGCCGCTAATTTTGCAGTCGCTTTTTTGCGGTGACTGAATTTATTCTTTTCATCCATTTTCATTTCTCCAAAAGTTTTATCACTTCCTTCAGGAATAAATAACGGATCATAGCCAAACCCCAATATTCCTTTCTCAAACCTGGAGATAAATCCTTTACAGATGCCTTCGAATTGGTATTCTGTGCCTTGTAACATTAAGGATATCACTGTACGAAACTGCGCCTGCCTGTTTTCTATTGGGATTAGTGCATGCAAAAGCTTTGCGGTATTACTTTTAAATACCGGATCGTTTGCTGCATACCGTGCACTTTTTACTCCCGGTTCATTATTTAAAGCCATTACTTCCAGCCCTGTATCTTCACTAAAACAATCTTTGCCAGATAACGCATAAATGGTCCTGGATTTTTCGAATGCATTTTCTTCCAGTGTATCATAAGGTTCCGGAATATCAATGTTGATCCCAGCATCTTTTAAACTGATGACATTGTACCTTCCTTTTAAGATCTTTTTGATCTCCTCAACTTTATTCTCATTATTGGAAGCAAAAATGATCGACCGCATTTTATTTATATATTGAAAACAATTTTTGAAGGCTGGCCCATAATTTTCTTTTTTCCTCAAGGTCAACTGAAAGAAGTTTTAAGGACGGGGAACTTAAATAAGTCTGGTTATTATATCGTTGTACCTGGTAGTGCGGAAAATTTAAAGGGAATTGTAATTTGACAGGATCTGTCCCAAAAAAGAGTACAATGGAAGGCTTAAATGACTGCATCAGCCTTTTATATTCGATCCCTGGATTTTTATCCTGATTTACCAGTGCAATGTCAGTCAATAACACGTTGCAGGCCATTAATATACCGGTGAGTAGCGCAAGGTCTTCATCATTTAAATAGACAGCCTCTTTTTCATCAACTAATACCAATATATTTTTAGCATTATCCCCTAAGAAAGGCAATTCCATTCCTTTTAAAACAGGTGTATTCGCATTAAGCACACCATTATGTATCAGTGAATCTTTGTATAACTCGTGTATGAGAAACGGTGGTAGTTGAAAATTGTCTAAACTCATAAACCGGTGGTTTCCTGCGTGTTTTTTTCGTTTCTTTGTTGTAAAATTAATGAATATGATCGCAGCCGCGGATTTTAATATTACCAAAGTTGAACGCAGTAAACTGAATGATATTAACCTTGAGAATATTCCTTTTGGAAAATATTTTACTGATCATATGCTGGAAGTTGATTACGAGGATGGTGAATGGAAAAATGTGGAGATAAAGCCTTACCAGCCATTGTTAATGGAACCTTCTTTGGCAGCTATTCATTACGGTCAAGCGATCTTTGAAGGAATAAAAGCATATAAAAACCCCGCAGGAGAGGCGTATATGTTCAGGCCACTGGACAATTTTAAGAGATTTAATATCTCTGCAGAAAGAATGCAGATGCCTTTGATTCCCGAAGAAATATTTATGGAGGGAATGCGCACGCTGATAAGCCTGGATAGTGACTGGGTCCCCGCAAAAGAAGATCATTCACTTTACATCCGCCCATTTATGTTCAGTACAGATGAAATGATCGGTGTAAAACCAAGTGAGAAATATAAATTCATGATCATTCTTAGTCCCACAGGACCATATTATAGCAGTCCCATGCGGATTTTCGTGGAGGAACAATATGTTCGTGCTGCACCGGGCGGTGTAGGCTATGTAAAAGCAGCTGGCAACTATGGGGCTGCTATGTATGCCACTGCGGCAGCAAAGCATAAAGGCTATGACCAGGTTTTATGGACAGATGCATTCGAACACAGATATGTGCAGGAATGCGGCACTATGAACGTGTTTTTTATCATTGGAAATACTGCAATAACACCTGGATTGGAGCAAGGAACAATATTGGCTGGTGTAACACGTGACAGTGCCATAGCCATGCTGAAAAAAATGGGGTTTAATATTGAGGAAAGGGAACTTTCAATAGATGATGTAATTGATGCCTACAAGGCAGGTGTTCTATACGAGGTTTTTGGTACCGGTACTGCTGCAACTATATCCCTTATCAAAGAGTTAAGGTATAAAGACTACGTAATGCAATTTGACGTTGAAAAATGGCAGACTGCGCCCGAGTTGAAAAAACGTTTGAATGATATTAGATATGGTAAATCGGAGGATACTTTTGGATGGATGCATAAGGTGTAACCTTGTTAGCGGAAGCCTTATCCTATTAAAGGCTTTTAAGGGCCCAAACCCCTTCTAATTCAGATAAAAATCTTTAAATTTTTATTTTTAATTCTAAGTTTTCCCACTTACCTTTGCCGTCCGAAAAATAAAAGGTTTATAAATGCCAACTATTCAACAATTAGTAAGAAAAGGTAGAGAAATTATCAAGGCTAAAAGCAAATCAAGGGCACTTGATAGCTGTCCACAAAGACGCGGCGTATGTACCCGGGTTTATACAACCACCCCTAAAAAACCAAATTCAGCGCTTCGTAAAGTTGCTAAAGTTCGTTTAACCAATAAGATAGAGGTGATTGCCTATATTCCGGGTGAAGGTCATAATCTGCAGGAACACTCGATCGTTCTCATCCGTGGGGGCAGGGTAAAGGATCTTCCAGGAGTTCGTTATCATATTGTCCGTGGTAGCTTAGATACTGCCGGCGTAAAAGATCGTAAGCAAAGCCGTAGCAAATACGGAACAAAGAGAGCGAAAAAATAATTTATAACAGGTCAATTAATAATTAAGCATAAGAATTATTAATATCAATTAAACAGAAATGCGTAAGACACAACCAAAAAAGATTCCTTTAGCACCAGATCCAAAATTCAATGACGTATTGGTTACAAGATTTGTGAACAACCTGATGTGGCAGGGAAAGAAAAGCGGTGCATATAATATATTTTACAATGCGCTTGAAAAGGTCAGTAAGCAAACAGGCGATAATGGATATGATGTTTGGAAAAAAGCTTTGGCAAATATTACCCCGGGTGTTGAAGTCCGCAGTCGCCGTATTGGTGGTGCAACTTTCCAGATCCCTGCAGAAGTCAGAGCTGACAGGAAGGTTTCTTTGAGCATTAAATGGATGGTAAAGTATAGTCGCGACAGGAATGGCCGCAGCATGTCTGACAAACTGGCGAATGAGATCGTAGCAGCAAGTAAAGGTGAAGGCGCATCATTCAAAAAGAAAGAAGATACTCACCGTATGGCCGAGGCAAATAAAGCATTTGCACATTTCAGGATCTAATGGTGATCTATATAAGATATTAAAAGCTGCTTAATTAGCAGCTTTTTTCATTTCGGTAATAATTACTTTAATTTTTATCCTGGGGAGTCGGAATGGAATCCGTTACCGGCTTTACAGTTTTTACATCTTTTCCTTTTTTCTTCCCTTTCTTTTTTGATTTTGGATCTGCAGTATCTTCATCAACATCATCTTCTATTTTTATTTTAGCATGGTGAATATTGAAAAAGAAATTAGAATGCTCACCATCATCTGATAATGCATCTACAATAAAAAGGAAATTCTTATGTGCATCCCAGCCGGTATTTTTATTTGCTGCTGTCATGCCAATATTTGCAACAAAATATTCTCCATCCGAAAGCCCCAATGAAAAAATAGCAGTTTCCATTTTTCTTCCTTTACCACTGTAGA
The DNA here is from genome assembly GCA_039920685.1 of Ferruginibacter sp. GTDB lineage: Bacteria > Bacteroidota > Bacteroidia > Chitinophagales > Chitinophagaceae > Ferruginibacter. The sequence continues at coordinate 12,515 of JBDSDG010000013.1, read as the reverse complement.
TCATTGCTCCCATGATCTTATCTACCAGGTCCATGAAATATTTTGCGCTATCCTCTTTTTTTACCTGGTGGTAGGAATACGAACGTTCTTTTAAGATCCTAAGACTTAATGGATGCTTTTGAAGATATTCTTTGGATGCATCCAGTGCATCCTGGTATTCCCCCGCTTCATTCAGATCAAAGATCTCTTTTTCTGAACCCATATCCTTATACGGCTTGTAATCTTTGTTTTCCGTATATCCTATCATTAACGCAAGCGTCTCCGCACGGGTTAAGCTTGAATCGTTGTCTAAGAACCTGATAAGTAATTTCTGATAATACAGCGCACCGCCTTTGTCCTGGGATTTCTCCAGAATCATTTTAAAATCACGTTGGTAATCGAATGCTACTTGTTGGTACGAAGCCTTGGATATGAATAACAGAAGAAATATAAGGATCGATCTCATTACACAAAGATTTGATATAAATAATTATTACGAATATATTAAAAAATGAGGAAGTTCATTACTAAGGTCTGGTACGATATTTATTGAATTATTATTTCACTTCATTTAAATCTTTAAAATTATGAACACTAAAAAATGGCTTTTATACGCAGGAGTTGGAGCACTTGCTTATTACCTCTACAAGAAAAAAAATAATGCAATGATCAGCAACGACGACCCTGGTGTTGTAAAAAAATTCACCAACCAGGTAAAAGAGAGTTTTTCAAAGGAATTGGAGGAAGTTGGCAGCGACATTCCTTCCAAGACTTCTGTAGGAATGTCCTAAATCCGATTGTGGAGTGGAAAATTATTCCCCACATGAAGTTGGGTATATCATCTTAGCAGGGATTTTATTGAATACTAGAAATAATCAGTGTAAGCATTTCGGGTATCAATTAATTGTTTTCGGAACGCAGTATCCGATAAGAATCTTGCTGTCTATTAACAAGTGCAATTTCAACTGTACCAACTTGCCGCCCGTAAAACCTTCCCCGTCAAATTTTTGCACCACTAAAAAGAGCTTGGGCCGGTTTTCGGTTTTATTATGGTTACCGGGTTTTTTTTAAATACGATGCAATTAAGGCTGAAAATTTATACAGGTTATTTAAGTCGAGGTTTAGCTATTATCAATTTGTTTTCAAATTGGGAGGCTTACGGATTCGGTAAGGACAATTTTTAATGATTATATTTTTGGTTTTGCTATGAAAGATGCTTAGGTTTATAAAATGCTCAAATAGATTGGGTTTCCATCAAACAAGTTCCATCAATTCATTTGTAAAAACTTCTATTTCATCGGGCCTTCCCTGAAACTCAGCAGGGGTATTTTGAAACAATTCAATGAACCATCCTGCACTTGATTTGCAAACCACCATTGATTGAAATGCAATTTTTGTAGGATCAATAAGATTCCCGCCAGTAGGAATTATCCCTGTGATGGCAAATAATAACAAGCAATGCCTGTCGAGATGCCTGATATCTCTCACCTTTGCTTTGTATTTTCCCGTATTGTGGTTAGCGAATATCTTTTTCAAGGCACCTTCAACTTGTGACTGGCCGATCATTTGTGTTCCATCAAACCCGATCAGATATGCAGTTCCGGAAAACAAATGCCCGAATTTATGAGCATCCTGTTCGTTACAGGCATCCAGTAAACGAAGGTATATCTCCAACGCAGATATTTCATCAGCAGTTTGTGGTTTATATGATTCAATGGTCATGTTTGTTATTTATTGATCAATGCAATTATTTTGTCCAAGGATTATACCATTTTTAATCAGCCACTTTACGAGTAAAATTATTCCGACAAATTCGTTTGTGAATGGTATAGTAGGAAGGCATTTAAGATACAGGTGTATATTTGAAAAATCAATTGCACCATAATATCTTAAACAAATGGAAGATACCTTTAGTTTCAGGTTGCTATCAAAAGGTGATGAGGAATCTTTTTTTCAGTTGGTGGATAGCAACAGGGGAAGGTTAGAGAATTTTTTTGCAGGCACTGTTGCAAGGAATAAGGATCTTTCAGAAACCACTTTGTTTGTAAGCGATGTATTGGAGAAAATTGCAAATAATATCTATTTCCCTTTTGTCATAATTGAAAATGAATTGGAGAAAATAGTTGGATACATAGACGTAAAGAATATTGATTGGAATATTCCTAAAGGAGAACTGGGATTTTTTATTGATCAGAACTTTGAAGGAAAGGGTATCGTAAAAAAAATCCTTTCCAAGGTTATCCGGCATTGTATGGATGACATGAAATTCAATAAGCTCTTTCTTAGAACCCATGAATTAAATGCTGGCACCAGGCATGTTGCAGAAAAGAATGGTTTTAAAGTGGAAGGGATCATTCGAAACGATTATAGGACCACGGATGGCAAACTCGTTGATCTTATATACTATGGCCTTGTTAGAGAGGCGAACAGTTAAGGCTTTAGGCCTCATCCGACGCATTCACCTTTGATGCGCTATTGCTCCGTTACAGCCATTATAGCTGGCTAAGGCCGCACCCAAAGAATTTTTACTTTGCTTTTCAATTTCGTTTAGGCTTATATCACCTGTGAATTGGTATAATTTTTATCGGTATGTTGTTAATATTAGAATTTTCGCTGGACTTCCAAATATGTAAACAACCGGAGAGGATCTCATTCTGTAAATGGTGGTAACTCTTTTTTTAAATGAAGGAAGAACCAGCTTCGGAAATATGATATATTAAAAATTGAACATTATCAATAACGAAGAAGTAAAGGCAATGAAACCAATGCATGCCATAACCATGATCCAGAAGTACTTCCGGTGGCTTACTTTTTTAATACGAACGTCAAGTATATTGTTCCTTTGGTCAAGCTCGTTTTATTAGGAGTTTAAGGATCATTTCCTTTGTCATGATAAATTATTTTTTCATCTCTTAAAAATCATATCATGAGATCAGTTATCATTAAAATGGTTCTTTTCATCTTTATCAGTGCGGCTTTTCTTTCATTTTCTGTGGGACTTGGGGGAGAAGGTTTTGAAATATCTGTAGGAAATAAAGTGATTTTTCAAAAATATGGAAACCAGGTGAATGATGTAAGCAAGTTGCAGCTTGATGAACGATCAATCAACGAGCAGCTGATCATCAAATATCATCATTGTGGAAGGATTGGGAAAAATCGTGTTGTCACCATTAAAGACATTTACAATAAAGTTGTAAAGGAATGGCATTTCGCAGATGATTCAATGCCGGTTGGAGCCATGAATTGCAGTGTCAGGGAAATATTGGACCTGAATACAATTAATGGACCATTCAAACTTTATTATAGTTCTACTGAACTTCCAAATGGTCGCTTGCTGACAGGTATTATCATTACAAAAGGTAAGGTTGCCCGTCTTTAGCTCAGCGGTTTTAGCCTTCCAGGAGTATGGTAATAGCTGAGCAAATTGATATGTTCGTGAAACTATTTCGAATAGGGTTTACTGTTAGCTGGAGAGTTGCAATAGAATCACTCCCAACTGAGCTTACCTGTATCACAATATATCTTGATCCTTATTGCGTCGAACGGTTGTGATTGAACTGTATATTTGTTGAACTGGACGAAACAGGTTTTACAGCAAGATTCAGAGCTGCTATTGAATCGCATCTTATTTCCGTTCCAGTTATAAGGAAGCAGGTTAAATTTTAAGGAAGCTGGTTGTCACAAATGCCGCATTCGTTATACTTGTTCCCATATCTATTACAGAAAGGTTAAGTATTGTAATAGAATCGGATCCATTATTTCCGGTAAGTGTAGCAGTATAACTGCCGGCGGTCATGCAATTAATGCCGTGCCACAGGAAGGGTAGCTGATTGTTGCAAATAGTAATAACAATTTTTGGGTGAAGGAGTTCTACATACTAATTTTTTTCTGACTATGCGCCAACTTAAATGGCATTAATATTGATTCGCAATCAGTAAATTATTTATTATGATACCAGAAAATGTAAATGAAATGGTCAGTCCTGATGATTCTTTGGAAACAAATGATAATTCAACAGCTACCGACCGCGACGACACGGAACAGGATTTTGATGTATTGCCTTCAAATGGCCCTGGATTAGCAGGAGATGATGGCGAACAGGTAGTTGATAATGAAGATGTAAATATCGAAACTGCCGATGACGATGACGATGAGGATGCCGATGACAATGATGATGAAGATGACGATGATGAGGAAATTGGGGAATAGGAATAACAATGATATCAACTTCCCCTAATCGCTGTTACAAATTTTAGTTTATCACCACTGTCTTTTTGCCTTAAAAGGTAGGCTACAAGACAGTGGTGATCTTTTTATTATGCAGGGAGGCACCTTTTATTGTAGGAATTTTATTAAATCTCTGTAGTAAGGTTTGTGAAATAAAACATCGAGGTTATAATTACAACGATCAAACAGGGGGAAAAAATCTATCCTGTATTCTTATATCCATTAATTTCCACATAAAGATTTGAATTCGCTGCTTATAATTAAGGGCAGGAAAATTATTTGAGAATAATGCTTATCCATTTTAATAGTATGGACCTGCGTTGATGACCGTTGCCGAGGGAGTGAAAATTCCTATATGATCTTCTACCAATGTTTTCACGGTAGCCAATGCCAGACCGGCGCCTTTACTCCAGCCACTAAAAAAATTCTTTACGGAAAGGGTGATGATATTCTATTCGCAAAACTCTTTTACAGTTTTCAACTATGAATTCCGGAAGCAGCATTGATTCGTGGGAAAGTTTTCAACTGATAAGATCATAATTAATTCATAGCCATTGATATGCGATCAAAACTACAGTGTAATGAATTATTGAAAACCCCTATTGATGCTGGAACAATCAGAATATCAGATACTGTCTACTTATTGTAAATTCATGCAAAAAGGGCATAAAAAAACTCTTTTTAAGTTGTTGCTGGAAATAAAACAATTTTCCATATTTTTAATCGTCCATACCTGTTAGCTAAACCACCTAAATCCCAAAATCTTTATAACCAGGAACAGATACGTTTCCGTATGGTATCAGTATTATTTACTAAAAGTAATAAAAATGAAAAAGCTATTAATCATTGCTTTGGCAGTTGCTTCAACTTTGTCAATAAACGCTCAATCATATTCCCTGCAGGATATTGCATCCTCGATCAAAATATTTGGATCTCATGTTGTTTACCTGGAAAAGCACAAAGTGCTTGCAGGTTCATACGATAGCGTTCACCTGGACAGAAGCTATATTACCATCAATTTACAGGGAGAATTGCGATTGGATAGTTTGAGATCTGGCAGCCTTCGCCAGGTGATTGCTTTTGATGCCAGGGATATCTCAAATGATGTAATGGTAGTATCTCATGAGATCGGTGGAAATAAAGATCGATGGGATGTAATTTTAAAAACCAAGAGAAACCTTGATCTAATTCATTTCAGGAATCAACAGACCAATAATTATGGAGTGAATGTGATCAATGAGCAACTTGATGTTAATAAGATCAATATTATGTTTGCAAGCGCCGATGCTGCAAACAGGTTTCGAAATATAGCAAAGACGGTTTTTAAATAATCGCGGGTATGTTTGTTTCTATTCTCCAGGAAACAATACCGAATAGGTCTTTCCTGGCTTTACTACAAGATATCTATGAAATATTGTTGATATTATTCCCTTAGGGAAAAAATTAATTCGCCAAATAAAAGTCATACTGTGTGCCAGTAAATTTTACTAAAATTTATTTGAATTTGGTTTTCCGCTAATATATATGGAGGAGTTTCCATCACCAAGCGACTTTATAAAAAAAGATAAAGGAAAAATGCTTTTAGAAGTTCAGAATCATTAGCCAGGATGTAGAATTTTCTAGACATTGGAAATCCCGGTGTTTTTTACCGATTGTCATAATGGAAAAATCCCTTATCTTTGCGCCGCTAAAAGGTTCCGCATGGTATGGATCGGCGGGATTGATTTAGCGTAATATGAGAGCATAACAACCATAATAAGCCCCAACCTTAAGTAAGGATTCTACCAGGCACGTTATGCACAATTTAAAAATATAGTACAAGAGTGCGACGCCAATGAAGTTTAATTGAAATTCAACAGCCGGTCACCAAATTTCAAATTCAAAATTTAAAATAAAACAAGATGGGAGATTTACGTTATCAACGAAACTTTGGTATTGCCGCTCATATTGATGCCGGTAAGACCACTACCACCGAGCGTATATTATATTATACGGGTGTGAACCATAAGATTGGTGAGGTGCATGATGGAGCAGCTACTATGGACTGGATGGCACAGGAGCAGGAAAGAGGTATAACCATCACTTCTGCTGCAACAACCTGTTTCTGGAATTTTCCTATGGTTCAGAATAAGAAAACCCCTGAGACCAAACAATATAAGTTCAACATTATTGATACTCCGGGTCACGTGGATTTTACCGTTGAGGTAGAGCGTTCGCTTCGTGTACTTGATGGTCTACTGGCCCTATTTTGTGCTGTATCAGGTGTAGAGCCACAGTCGGAGACAGTTTGGCGGCAAGCGAATAAATATAAAGTTCCGCGTGTGGGATTTGTAAATAAAATGGACCGTGCGGGAGCTGACTTTTTGAATGTTGTAAAACAGATCAAGGAAATGCTTGGGGCTAAAGCCGTACCGCTTCAATTGCCCATTGGTGCAGAAGATAATTTTAAAGGTGTTGTGGATCTTATTACCATGAAAGGAATGATATGGGATGAGGCCGGACAAGGAATGACTTATAATGAAGTTCCAATACCTGAAGATATGATGGAAGATGTGAAAGAATGGAGGCAGCATTTAATTGAAGCAGTTGCTGATTATGATGAAAAGCTTTTGGAAAAATTCTTTGATGATCCTAATACGATCACTGAGAATGAAATTCATGAAGCCATACGTAAAGCAACGATCGATATTTCAATTATACCGATGATGTGTGGTTCATCTTTTAAGAACAAAGGTGTACAAACCGCTTTGGATGCTATCGTGCGTTACCTGCCAGGCCCATTGGATATTGAGGCTGTAAAGGGTATCAATCCTGATAATGGAGAAGAGCTGATCCGTCACTCAGATCCAAAAGAACCTTTCAGTGCGTTGGCATTTAAGATCATGACAGATCCTTTTGTTGGACGTTTGGCGTTCTTCCGGGCCTATAGTGGCCGACTGGATTCAGGTTCATACGTATTGAACACCCGTACTGGGAAGAACGAGCGTATCAGCCGTATCATGCAGATGCATGCGAATAAGCAAAACCCGGTAGATTTTATTGAAGCAGGAGATATCGGTGCAGCTGTTGGGTTTAAAGATATCAAGACCGGCGATACCCTCTGTAATGAAGATCACCCGATCGTATTAGAAGCAATGACATTTCCGGAACCCGTTATCGCTATCGCGATCGAGCCTAAAACACAGGCCGACGTTGATAAGATGGGAATGGCGATAGCAAAGCTTGTTGAGGAAGATCCAACCTTACGTGTAAAGACAGACGAAGAAACCGGTCAGACCATTTTGAGTGGTATGGGCGAACTTCACCTGGAGATCATTATAGATCGTATGAAGCGTGAATTCAAAGTTGAGATAAACCAGGGAGCACCGCAGGTTGCGTATAAAGAAGCATTTCATAATACTATTGAGCACCGTGAGACGCTAAAGAAGCAGACCGGTGGTCGCGGTAAGTTCGCAGATATTATATTCTCGATCGGTCCTGCTGATGAAGAATTTTTGAAAGAAGGTAAGGGCCGTTTCCAATTTGTAAACTCCCTGTATGGTGGAAGCATTCCGAAAGAATTTGTTCCTGCCATTCAAAAGGGTTTTGAATCTGCCATGACTACGGGAGTTTTAGCTGGTTATCCAATGGAAAGTATGAAGGTTGTTGTAAAAGATGGCTCGTTCCACCAGGTGGATTCAGATGCGATGTCTTTTGAGCTTTGTGCAAAACAAGGATACCGTGAAGCAGGCCGTAAAGCAAAACCGGTTTTACTGGAGCCGATCATGAAAGTAGAAGTACTTACTCCTGACCAATACATGGGAGATGTAACGGGTGACCTTAACCGCCGTCGTGGTATGCTGGAAGGAATGGATAGCAAGCACGGTGTACAGGTCATTAAAGCGAAGGTTCCATTAAGTGAGATGTTTGGATATGTTACACAATTGCGCTCTTTGAGCAGTGGCCGTGCAACATCAACGATGGAATTCAGCCATTATAATCCTGCTCCGAATAATATTGCTGAAGAAGTGATAGCTAAGCAGAAGGGAAAGGCAAAGATCGGGGAGGAATAATTCTGAATGATAAATTTTGAATGTTGAATTGGCATTCTCATATGATACTGAACCTCGTTTCTATATGGAACGAGGTTTTTTTTTGTGGATGGTTACACGAATTTTGAAAACACGAATTACACGAATTAATTACCAACCCAGAAGCTTCATTCAAAATTCAAAATAACTACTTCCTGGTAGAATTGTTCCAGGTATTTCAACATGAACTCATGCCGCTCCTCAGCCATTCGTTTTCCGGCACTCGTATTCATCTTATCTTTTAACAATAATAACTTTTCATAAAAATGATTGATAGTTGGCGCGCTGCTGTTTTTGTATTCCTCTTTTGTCATTTGCAGATCCGGTTTGATCATTGGATCATAAATCTGCCGGTTCTTATAGCCGCCATAATTAAATGCCCGGGCTATCCCGATCGCACCCAGCGCATCAAGCCTGTCGGCATCCTGTACAACTGCTAATTCTGCAGAAGAAAATTCACGTTTAGAATTTCCCCCTTTGAAAGAAATGTTGCGTATAATAGATATTACATGGTCAATTATTTTTTCATCAACAGACAATGACCGCAGGAAACTGCTTGCTTTTTCGGGACCTATATCTTCATTTCCGCCATTGAATTTTGAATCTGCAATATCATGTAATAATGCGCTCAGTTCTACAATAAGCATATTCACATTCTCTGAATCAGCAATTTTCTTTGCATTGATATATACTCTTTCAATATGGAACCAATCGTGGCCGCCTTCTGCACCTTGAAGCGTTTGCTTTACAAAATTCATCGTTTGCAGAATGAGTTGATCGTTATTGATCTGATATTCACGCATTAGCTTTTAATAGTTAGTTTTGAAATATTATTTCTCTATTTCCCTTGCCACTTTTCCGATGTCATTCGATACTTTATAAATGAAGTCCAATTGCTCTGCAAGATTTTTATCTGCTGGTTTATTTTCTCTGGTCTCTGAATTTTTTTCTCCATTGAAAGTAACAGGCTGATAAGTTTCGTCTATTTTTTTCAGAATGTCCTCGAGGATCTTGATGGTTCGGCTAACCTGAACTATGATCTCTTTTGGATAGAATCCAGGTACATTATCTTTCAAATGTGCTGCCAGGCTTGCTACGTTTGATGAGAGTACATGATTTAAGACCACGAACTGGTAGATCTTCTTACTATCCTGCTGTTTGCTTTTTGGTTCGGATAACATCCGGTGAAAGGCGGCTGAAAGATTTGCAATGCTTACATACAATTCTTTCCTTACAAGTTTATATTCAATTGCAGACATCTTCCGTCCGCCGAGCATGTCCTTAAGTTTTACCAGGTAATCAATATTTGCTTTCAGGACACTTATCATATAATTGTGAAAGTGCTTCGATTCCCAATGCGGGAACAACAGGTAATTCGCAAGGAAAGCAAGCGTACAACCGATACAGGTATCAAGCAACCGCTCTTCTGCAATGTTCCAGGTTCCTAAACCCAGCAGGTAAAAAAGTATAAGCACATAAGGTGTTGTGAAAATGACCATTATACCATAGTTCAACCGCTGAAAGGTATACGTTCCCAGCATAAAAAAAACGATCAGGATAAAAAGCACATCCCTGTCGCTTATATAGGTAAGTAATAAAACTCCTAATAATCCCCCGGCTATTGTACCGATCATCCTTTCCTTGTTTCGCTGCTTTGTAAGTCCGAACCCGGGCTTTAAAATAATAATAATGGTAAGCAATATCCAATAACCATGTTGACCGGGAATAAATTGTGCTATGAAATACCCGGTAACACAGGTAATCATCATTCTGACCGAGTGGCGGAAAACGGAAGATTCCAGGTGCAGATTATTGCGAAGCAAAGCGAGGTCGATCTGCTGGTGAGAAACGAACTTTGAATATTCGTCCTGGCTATAGATCTTTCTTTCACTGTTGCCCGCCCTGAAATAATTCATCAACTCATTTACCTGTTCTCCGAGACTTCGCAGGTTCACCAGTATTTTTTTAAGAACGAGCTTGCTTTCATGTTGATCAAGCGAATCGATCTTTGCCTTAAGCTTATTTAATTCCGTTATAAGCTCATATTGTTTTGTGTAAGTGCTGTTCGCCTGGATCGCAAGGCCCATATTATCAAGATCATCTGCTATGCGGTTTAGAATTACAGATACATCCCCCAGGATCCCTGTATCAGCAAATCGTTTTCGCAGCGATTCATAATCATACCAGGTGGCATTGATCTGCTCGTAAAGGTCCATTAGGTCTGCGAATGTAATTATCAGGATCTTCCCTGAGCGTGTATTCTCTTTAGTTAGTTCCCGGTTCTTATATAACAATTCTCTTACTGCCTCTTGTTTTTCTGTGACAATGATCTGTTGGGCGACCAACTTCCTGTATTCATCATCCAGGCTTGTGCGAACGTCATATAGTTCAGCTTTGATACGAACGATCTTCGCTGTTTCATGTATGCAATCTCCCAGCGACCGCTGAGCTGGCCGGTACGGAGTAAATCTGTAAAACATCAATGCCACAATCATATACCAGGCGCCACCGGTGAGTGTAAGCAAGCTTTCTAATACGGCTTCCATCGGCGTTAATACATTCGACATTTTAAGGATCATGATCAGCAAGGCCGCAGTGCCTATGGCTGCGGCACGGTTTCCGTAAACGCTGATAATCGTAAAGAAAAAAGTTGCAAAGGTCACTACGATCCCCATTAACCACATGCTATGATTTACAAAACCTGTGAGCAGTGACATTGCAAATACGAACAGGTTGCAATATATCATACCGTTCCGCTTATGCTCAACCGGCCCCGGTGCATCACTTATGCTTGCGCATACTGCTCCCATTGCAATAGAAAATCCCATTGCCATATTTCCCAATTGTGCGCAAATGATAACTGGTAAGATGATCTCCGCGGTGATACGAACGCCATCAGCCAGGTACTGGCTAAATAAAAAATAACGTATTTGCCGGGTTGGGGTCTTCATATAGTGATTCTATGATCACAATTTAAGTAGGTAATTTTCAATTGTTACTGAAGTGTTACCAAGTAGATAACAATATTTACACTATTTCAGAATCCATTGCTTTATTTTCGGGTATTAATGTAATGTCCGAATCGTTTCTTTCAAGGCAATATGAACATATCTTTATTTACAAAATGGCAAAAAGATGGGATAATATCGGAAGCTTCCTTGGAACGTGTAAGATCACATGAACAAAGCCCTTTGCTTTCAGTTCACTGGGAAATAAAAACATTGCTTTACCTGGGTGTATTGTTACTCAGTACTGGATTAGGGGTACTTGTTTACAAGAATATTGATACTATTGGCCACCAGGCCATCTTGCTATTCATTGGATCAGTGTGTACCGGGTCATTTTATTATTGTTTCAAAAAAAATTATCCTTTCTCTTTAGGGAAAGTGGATTCTCCAAATGCAGTTTTAGATTATCTGTTATTACTCGGTTGCCTGACCTTTATCACATTCCTTGCATACGTGCAATTTCAGTATTCAGTGTTTGGAAACCGTTACGGACTGGCGACTTTTATACCGATGCTTGTGTTGTTCTTCACAGCTTACTATTTTGACAACATTGGAATTTTAAGTATTGCCATAACAAACCTTGCTGCATGGTTAGGTATTACCGTTACCCCATTGGAGATATTAAAGCAAAATGATTTCAACAGCAGTACGATAATCATTACCGGGTCATTACTCGGATCGCTGCTTATCATTGCGGGAATATTTTCTAAAAGAGAAAATATTAAAAGACATTTTGAATTCACTTATGTGAATTTGGGGATGCACATTCTTTTTATCAGCCTGTTGGCAGGTATATTTCATTTTGACTTTTACCTGGCCTGGCTTGTTTTAGTTTTGGGCACTGCCTTTTATTTTTACAGGAAGGCCTTACAAGACCGCTCATTTTATTTTGTATTGATAAGTACTTTGTATGCTTTCATCGCCATAAGTTATTTTATTATTGACATGCTCGACCGCAGTGGTCTCAGCCTTACTGCTGCATATATTGCCGTTTTATATTTTATTGGCTCAGCCATCGCACTTATAATGTTTCTGATCAGCACAAATAAAAAGATCAAACCTTATGATAGCATATAATAAATTATGGCTCTACGATCTGATGTGCAGGGAACAGGCCCGACATGCTTATGATAATGATTTTATTACAAAGGAGGAAATGGATGCAGTTACTTCCAGGCATCCGCACACCTTTTACAGTCCAAATGAATTTATTCGAGTCGGGCTTTTTATA
>JBDSDG010000012.1:0-4358 GCA_039920685.1 Ferruginibacter sp. | reverse complement strand
ATAAAGCTTTGGTTTTTTCGTAAGCACCGTCAATGAGTTTTCTAACTTCTTCATCGATCATCTTTCCTGTTTCCTCACTAAATGGTTTGGTGAAAACATTTTCCTGGTTGGGATCATAGAAACTGATATTGCCCACTTTGTCATTCATACCATAAATGGTGATCATGCTATAAGCGATCTTGGTGATCTGTTGCAGATCGTTGCTGGCACCGGTGCTTATCTTTCCAAAGAAGATCTCTTCACTAGCCCTGCCGCCAAGTGTCATACAGATCTGGTCGATCAGCTGGTCTGTATTATACAGGTATTGCTCTTTCGGAGTATATTGTGCATATCCCAACGCCGCTGTTCCTCTTGGCACAATGGTTACCTTCAATAACGGGTAAGCGTGCTCGAGATACCACCCGCAGATCGCGTGACCTGCTTCATGATATGCAATGATCTCTTTTTCTTCCGGTGAAATGATCTTATTCTTTTTTTCCAATCCGCCGATAACCCTGTCAATGGCATCCTGGAAATCACTCATGTCAACTGCATCCTTATTCTTCCTGGCAGCGATCAATGCTGCTTCATTGCAAACATTCGCAATATCAGCACCAGCAAATCCAGGTGTTTGTTCTGCGAGTTTATGAATATCCAGCTTTTGTGATATTTTAATTGGAACCAGGTGAACCTTGAAGATCGCTTCACGGCCAACAAGGTCCGGGCGGTCAATTGTTATTTGCCTATCAAACCGTCCGGGGCGTAACAAGGCATTGTCCAATACATCCGGCCTGTTGGTTGCAGCTAAAATGATAATGCCAAGGTCTGTTCCGAAACCATCCATTTCAACAAGCAACTGGTTCAATGTATTTTCTCTTTCATCATTGCTCATCATCATATTCTTACCTCTTGCACGCCCGATAGCGTCAATCTCATCAATAAAGATGATACACGGAGCTTTTTCACGCGCCTGTTTGAAAAGGTCTCGTACGCGACTTGCTCCAACACCCACGAACATCTCAACGAAATCACTACCACTAAGGCTGAAGAATGGAACCTGTGCTTCACCAGCCACAGCCTTTGCAAGCAAAGTTTTTCCGGTTCCCGGAGGGCCCACCAATAATGCTCCCTTCGGGATCTTTCCTCCAAGGGCAGTATATTTTTTTGGATTTTTAAGAAAGTCTACGATCTCCATAACTTCCACTTTGGCCTCATCAAGTCCGGCTACATCTCCAAAATTGATATTAACCTTCGTTCCTTTTTCAAAAAGAGTGGCTTTTGATTTACCAATATTAAAAATGCCTCCCGGCCCGCCACCACCACCTGGTCCACCAACTTTACGCATCATCAAAACGAATAAAAATCCGATGAGCAATATCGGCAATAATGTACTGATGATCTGCCCAAAAACTTCTCCTTCACTATCTGCTTTTTGAGGAACCTGATCAATGCCGGGATTCCGTTTATAAAAATCTGCAAGCTCGGATGAAAAGGTTTTTGCGTCTACAGTTGTAAAATATAATTGTGGAGGCTTGGTCTTCACAGCTGCCTCATACTTTTTAGGTTCTTCGGTAGAATTCAAAATCTCTGCATATAAGGAAGCTTTTCCGACCAGGCTGTCTTTTTTAATAGAAACCCTGACCATGTCCTTGTTTCTGATAATATTTATAGCTTCCACATCTCCCTGTTCTACCATTTTATAGAACTTCTGCTGATCTGTTTCAATGCCTGAGCTACTTACCCCGCGGAACATGTTCCAGGCAACTATAGAGATAAAAATGATCCCGTATATCCAGTATATGTTGAATTTATTTTTTTTCTTCTGATCATCCCCGGTCGGTGGGATATTATCAGGAGGTAGCTTTCTTTTAAGGTTTTGATTCATATTCTGTTGTGCCATTACTATGGTATATCTAGCGTAATTAAAGTTTATTTGTCAATGTGTTCTATCGCAGGAGCATCACTCCATAATTCTTCCAATTGGTAGAATTTTCTCGGTTCAGGAAGCATCACATGTACGACAATATTCACAAAATCGATCAGTATCCATTGTTCTGCCTGGCGGCCTTCATGTTTATAAGGCCTTTCATCGCAATTGTTCATAACATCCTCCTCAATAAAGTCTGCTATGGCCCTAAGCTGGTTGTTGTTATTAGCCTGGCAAATGATAAAAAAATCTGCCACGGCTTCTGGTATTTTGCGGAGATCCAGGCTAATGATATTTTCGCCCTTTTTTTCCTGTATAGCGTGAATGATGGTTTTGAAAATTTTACTGCTCCGGGTTAATCTTGTTAAGCTGCTTTTCTTGCGGCTTTTTAATGCATCAGGGTTGTTCAATATTTCTAACGATTTTATTAATAATATTTACATGGAGTTTGCCATGTGGGCTAAGCTAAATTCCGGTAGCTTGCAACTTTGGTCAAAAGTACTATTTCTTTGCCATTTGGATGACTTATGGAAACAACACAAATGTTTAAAGTTTTAGACAGCACCGATAGTACCAACAACTATGCCATGGCACAGGTTCATGCAGGATTGGCGAAGCATGGAATGGCGTGGTTCTCACACGAACAAACATCCGGTAAAGGCCAGCATGGTAAAGCATGGGAAACGGGGGTTGGGGAAAGCATTGCTTTGAGTATAGCACTGGTGCCTCTAACCGTATTTTCACGGAATCAATTTTATTTTAATGCAGCGATCGCCAACAGTTGTTATGATTTTTTTAAAAGCTATGGCGGAAATGAGATATCCATTAAATGGCCGAATGATATTTATTGGCGTGACAGAAAGGCAGGGGGGATTCTGATTGAAAACAAGGTTATGGGAAAGAATTGGAAATGGGCTGTTGTTGGGATAGGGATAAACATTAACCAATTGAATTTTAGTTATGATCTTCCAAATCCTGTTTCACTGAAGCAGATTACCGGCAAAGGTCATGATGTATTGAAGCTTGCAAAAGAATTACATAATTCGATCGTATCTGGTGTTGACCTAGGTGTAAAAGATTTACCATTTGTTCTGAAACAATACAATCAGCATCTCTATAAAAAGGATCAACTAATCAAAGTGAAAAAAGGGAATGCTGTATTTGAAACAAAAGTTAAAGAGGTCAACGAATTTGGTCAGTTGGTAACGGTGGATACAATGGAAAGACAATTTAGTTTCGGAGAGATACAGTTTGTAGTTACAGTTTAGTTTTTGGTTGTTCCATAACCTAGTTTAGACCATGCAACTAATATTTCCTGTGTATGCTTTTTACTTTTTGGTTTAAGGAATATTTTCCTGATAAATCCGTTTTCATCAATAACAAAAGTTGTGCGATGAAGTCCCATATAATTTCTTCCCCATAATTGTTTTTCTCCCCACACACCATATTTATTAATTATGGTATGGTTTGGATCTGCAATTAAGGTAAATGGAAGCTGAAATTTTTCTTCAAATTTCTTATGTTTTTTCACATCATCCGGGCTCACTCCAATTACGGTAAAGCCTGCCTTCTTCAATAAGGTAAAATTATCGCGGAGGTTGCATGCTTCTTCAGTGCAGGTTGGAGTATCATCTTCGGGATAAAAATAGAGAACTACCTTTTTTCCTTTGAGATCTGCCAATGAAACCTGCTGTCCGTTTTGATCAAGCCCTTTAAAGGCAGGTGCTTTTTTACCTTCTGTTAATTTGGTCATTTATTACATTTTATTGCCAACAATTTGATTTCCTCTTGCAGTAATATGTTACCACTGATTCACTAATTAACTTTTTGAAAATTGCGCTCGGCTTCCGGTTTAATTTCTTAATCAGCGGGCTCTGTGGCAATCCTTGTTTGGAAAATCTCCCGGACCTCTACCTTTTAAACTGGTATCTTTTTTCAGTTTTGTTTCCTGCCTGGTCCTCTGCAATGATCACTAATTCGTGTTCTCCGGGACCACAACGTTCATCAAAATCGTAAACAAAATAACGCCCTTTATCATTTGTGAATCTTAACCACTTGCCGTCCAGTAAACCGGTAAATTGCATGATCTCTTCCGTATTATCCCATGCCGCGAACTTTATCCTTGTGAGTTTTGTGGTCACCATCCCATTCCGAAAACCTATTGGCACAACAGAAGGAGGAATGGTATCAGTTATTAATTGAAAATTTCCAAACTCCCTGAAATATGCACGATACCATCCGTTTACATTAGTTGCTCTTTTATAATCGATCTTGCTGCCTGACCATCTTTTCATGATAACCTTTCCGGTATCCCTGAAGCTATCTCCCTTTATCATAATGGGAAAATAAGTTTGAATTGGTACCGAGGTATGGTGGACCTGGAAGACAAGGCCTGCTGCGGTTCTTACCTCGTTATACTTAAAATGAAATGAATCATAGATCGCTAACTCAG
>JBDSDG010000011.1:0-13706 GCA_039920685.1 Ferruginibacter sp. | reverse complement strand
ATATTCTCAGCAAAAGTTCGTTACCAATATTTAATCATCGGCTTGACCGCTTTATTGATCACCTGAGAGTTTAGCCGCGCTCCTAGTTGCAGGCTTAGTTTGGCAGTCAAAATAAAAATTCGTTCCTTTAATAAGCAGCATCACCGGGCCGATACAGCAACAAATTCCCAAACTGCGGCAATGCTGAACGGCTTACGGAGTTACTCTGTCGTGGGACACGAACCATGGCATACGGAGTTACTCTGTCGTGGGACACGAACCATGGCTTAGGGGTATGGTAGAGGAACCTAATAATTCTTAATGGTTCGTGTCTCCACGAACCATGGGTAAGAGTTGAAAAAATCCCTCACAGCGACCGGGTCAGCACTATAAATACTCAATATCAGAATGCCATAAAGGATTGTTTCAAAAATTCCGATATTTTTCTCGATGAGCAGGTACAGAAAAGAAATTATTCTTATCTTTTAATTATAAATAAGATTTTATGAAAAGAATATATAATTGCGTTTATATTTTCCTTGTCCTTCTGACCGGCAATGCTTATTGTCAAAATGTTGGTATTGGCACTGTTACGCCACTCAATAAATTTCACGTCACGGATACGGTAACAACTCCCGGGACGATGGGATATTTTAACCTGGTTACTTCCACCTCCGGAGACGGTATAGCCGTGGAAGGCCGGTCAAACGGGAACAGTAGCGGTACCTATTATGGCGTTTATGGGAGCAGTTTAACCACAGGGCCTGGTCACGCTATCGGTACTATCGGTGAAACTTATGGTGCAAATAGCGGCATTAAAATCGGCCTTGAAGGGCTTGCTTATGGTAGTAATGGAGACAATTATGGAACACGGGGATGGGCGTTTGGAAACAGCACCGGAACAAATTACGGCATTTATGGAATTGCATATGGAGCTTCAAAAAATTGGGCAGGATATTTTTCCCAGGGCAATGTTTATATAGGAGATAAACTTGGGATAGGTGTTCCTTCACCTCTATATAAAGTGGATGTTACCAGCAATGATACACGTACAGGCAGCTTTATTAATACCATTGCTAACGAGGATTTTGTGGGGCTCTACGCCTCTTGCAACAGTACATCGAATTTTGGTTATGGCTTAATCGGAAACGGGGGATTCATAGGAGTAGAAGGAAATGCGTTGATGGCAGGGGGAGGTGGCAGGGTAGGTTTATCAGGTACAGGCCAGGGCGGAAATGTTAATTATGGCGTTTCTGCTTCAGGTGCCGGTGGAAATTTAGCCTATGGGATCTATGCAAAAGCAGAACTTGGACTCGTTAACTATGCTGGTTATTTCAGTGGAGACGTAATTACTACAGGTGCTTATTTTCCATCCGACAGGAAATTAAAGTCTTCAATCATCCCGTTAAAAAACGCATTGGGCATCCTCCAAAAATTAAATCCTTCTGTATATAGATACAAAACAGCAGAGTTTAATCAGATGCACTTACCAGATGGGTTGCAATATGGGCTGATAGCAGATGAAATAGCGCTAGTAATGCCAGGGGCGATAAAAAAAGCGGTACAACCCGCGGAATATGAACATCAAAACCCCAAGGGTAAAAAAATAAGCGATGAAGTGGAGTTCAACGCAGTAAACTATGCACAGATGATCCCGGTTTTGATCGCGGCAGTAAAAGAACAGCAGTCAATCATCAGCGATCAGCAACAGAAAATTGAAGATATGGAGAGAAGATTAGCTTTACTTGAAAAGAGGTAACTGCATGCTAATATTAGCCTCGGATGGTGTTCCCCCCGGCCCGGCCTATTAGCTACTTAGTATTTCAAGTCATAGCTGCTAGTGAAAACACAAGGCAGCGGCGGGATTTCGGAAATGAAATGAGTGGACTTTGTAAGAAAATGTTTTTTTAGTTTTATCAACGGTGCAATTAATAGACAACATCTAATCCCCCGTAAGCTTACTCATCCATCCGGGAAGTTCATTTGCATAAACATATTCTTCATCAAATTAAAAGAGCGCTTCTACCGGCAGCTTGAAAAACCTGGCAACATTAAAGGCGTTCTTTAATGAAAGAACAAAATTATTCAATTGCGTCTGGCTGATATTCGATTCGTTCATGTCAAGCTTTTTTGCTAGTTATACCTGCGTCACGTTATGAATGGTACGCTGCACTTTTATGTTATTTTTCATGTTTGTTTTGATCATAGGAAGATCTTTTGATTTCAACATGAAAATATAAAGTTCCGTTCAAGTGTAAAGTGCAAATGAACACGATGATTCATAACGATCCTTTTACTCCTTAGCCCGATAAAAATTCTTATTCAATCCCTTTTTATCCGCGTTCAGCCAAATCCAATTGTTTTGGAATATTTAGCCAGCTAATTTTCCTCTTTAAAAATATTTGACTTTCCAGAAGCAATGAATGTATCCAGAATATCAACCAATAAAAACTAAATTATGAAGATCATTACGAGCATCTCGCTGTTGTTCCTTCTTCTTATAACCCATCCTGTTCTTTCACAAGATGCTACCTCTGCAACCACGGCAATCTCCTTCAGCCAACAAGGAAGATATAAGGAAGCCGCAGAACTGTTTGATAAAATATTAACCAACGAGCCCGGTAATACAAAAATCCTTGTAGCTGCCGCATATAATAATGCGTGGGCAGGGCAATTTGCGAAGGCTGAGGAGCGCTTCAATAAAGCATTATCAACCGATCCTTTGAATGAGGACGCAGCTCTCGGGCTCGGATATACGCTATCCTGGCACCGGAAATATGAAAAAGCAAACGAACAGTTTGAATCAATCCTGGCCAGGTCGGCCGATAATAAGGATGCCTTAAAAGGCAAAGCCTATAATAATTTATGGAGAGGCCATCTTCGTGAAGCACAAGCCGGATTTAATTCTTTGTTCGAAACCGATGGTGGCAACATTGAATATACAAAAGGGCTTATTGCCGTACATATTGAACAAGGCAAAACAAAAGAGGCCCGTAAATTATTTGATGTGTATAATTCCCAGATGACTGAAAAAGATAGGAGGGTAATAAGAAACCGCCTTCACAGTACACCGGGCTTCGTGGAGATCACTCCCGTTGTTGGCTATTCGAAGATCCGGCATTCGGATTACGTTGGATTACGAAGTGCTGAGATTGCCATTAATCCTAGGCCAGCTAACCGTTTCTGGCTTCGTTATGACAATTCATTACGGCAGGATGTGCTGTCACTCATTAACGATGAAACGCCTGCTTACGCTTTCTTTGGGGGCAGTACCATACGGTTAAAGGGAAACAGCATTGATTATTATACAACCATTGAAGCAGGGTATAGAAAATTAGATCAAAGCACATTATCGCAGGCAAGCATTCGGGCTGAAGAGATTTTGGCGCTTCCTTCTTCCTTTACATTCAGGCTGGGAGGGTTGTATGCTCCCAGGAATGATAAAACCCGGGAAGGATTAATATATGGCGGAATTGGAATACCTGTTACCCGGAAATTTAATGTACAGCCCACCTACTTCATTTCATTTGGCAATGTAAACGAAGCCAGGGACAGCAGGTTTATGCTTGCGGGAACATATAAATGCAATTCAGGAGCCGAATTTTCTTCCGGGGCAATTTTTGGAAAGATGACTACCTCTTCAAAGGAAACAAGTATAAATACTTCTCAAAATATACTTAATATTTATTCACAGGCGAATATCCCCATAGGAAAAAGGCATTGGCTTCAGCCACTCGTCAGGTATGAAAAAACAGGCAACTCAGAATTATTCAATGCAGCGCTGGGTTACCGGTTCAGGATAGAAAAATAATCCTTATCACATTAAAAACATTCCCATGGCTACTCATAAACAAAAGATCAATCCTTCACTTTACATATCCATTTTTGCTATTTGGATAGCATGCCTTGCCTGGTTTCACCCGCGGCTGGTTACACTAACGCACATGGGTGATAGTAATTTTAGCAGGGCAGCGCTTTGGTACTTTGTGATATTCATTGAACTGGCATGGCTATATGGAATTTACAACCTCATGATCGTAGCATTTGCCTGGTTCTATAATCGCAGCTATAAGCCTGTTGAAGTATCGCCTCTTTCTGATACTCCTCCTTCTGTTGACCTTCTATATACAACCTGTAATGATTTTTCAGAAGAAAGCATTTTGTCTTGTGTGTACCAGGATTACCGGAATTACAGGTTATATATTCTTGATGATAGCAGGGATGAAGCATTCATTACAAGAATAGATGAATTTGCGTCTAAGCATCCGGGTAAGGTAACGGTTGTGCGTCGGAAAGATAATGCCGGGTTTAAGGCCGGTAACCTGAACTATGCCCTGAAGCATATTTGTACTTCGCCATATTTTGCTATTGCAGACGCAGATGAAATACTGCCCGCTCATTTTTTATCGAAGCTTGTTCCTATACTGAAAGCTGATCCTTCCTGTGGATTTGTCCAGGCAAATCATCATTCAAATCCAAATGATAAAAGTGAGCTTGCCAACGCTCTCGGAGTGGGAATTGATATCCATTGGAACTGGTACCAGCCATTAAGGAACAAATTCGGTTTTGTAATGTTCCTTGGGCATGGAGCATTGTTGAGGAAAAGCTGCTGGAAAGAAGTAGGCGGTTTTCCTGAAATTGTAAGCGAGGACCTTGCGTTTGCGATCCGCATCCGTGAAAAGGGATACCGTGGACGTTTCGCAAAAGAAGTAGTCTGCTATGAAGATTTCCCCACTGATATCAGGGCATTCCGGATCAGGCATATGAAATGGACCCGAGGGAACTGCGAATTCCTGGGTAAAGAAGGAATGCGCCTGATCAAATCAAAATATATAACCCTTGCGGAAAAGCTGGATATACTTTTTCCAACATTGAACCTTCCTTTAACGCTGCTGTATTTTTTGTTCATGATAGATGCTAATATCGTTTTCACGGTTCTTTATGGACAGTCGCATCCCATCACAATCCTGGGAAATAATGTCCCGCATTTATTGCCAACCGTGGCGCTGAATTCACGTTTTGCAGAGGTGTTTACACCGGATTTTTTTGCCATTACCCTGGTAACATTTTTTTCACCCATATTGTGTTTTATCATAGCAATGGCCAAAGAGCCCCGAAGGCTATATAAATTTCTCAGCCATAGCACTACCGTATATGCTTCTCTCAGCACTTTATCAGCTATTGGGGTACTATCGTACCTTGTTACCCGCAAGGCAACATTTTTAGTTACAGGTGATAAATCTGCTTTTTCAACTACCAGTGAAGCTCGTCCGATACCTGTTCCTGTAGTAAGATCAGGATTTATTTTTCAATTACCTCCTTCCATAAAAAGGTTGCTGGCACTTTCTCATCCTGATCAAAAACTTGTTCAGTTCATCGAGCTTTTTGTTGGAATTGGTTTCGCAATATTGTGCGTCATTCTTTTCCAGGTCTCTTTTTTCGGGTTGTGCCTTGCATTTATTTTGTTGCCTTTATTACATCATATTCCATGGGGAAAGAACAGGCTCATCCGTTTCTTAGTATACCTGCCTTTTACCATCATACTCGCCGGTCTCCTTTTAACTTCCATGAATCTTTTGGGACTGCCAAGTGTTTTCTTCGGGTATGGATTCCATTTTTAATTATTCATTAGGGGAAGTTTCCGGTTAACAGGTACGCTTGACTATTTTGTAATTTTTTTTTTGTGGCTTTACTTGCAGGATACGTTATATCGAACGGATGGTATCCAGGCTGCTAAAACATTTCTACTTCAAGGCACCCACGCGGCAGGTTGTATGCCTATCCCCAATCCCATAAATCTAAACCCTTCAACCATTCACAAAATAAAAAAGTTTGAGCAAACATAACAATTGAGTAAGGCAGTCTGGAAACCACCTTACTCAATAATAAATTTTCAATTTACAAAGTTGCCAGCCCGGTAGTTCCTGCAGGTAAACCCAATTCGCGATTCAGGAAGTCAAGTCCCCCAAAGAGACCTCTTGTATAACCTGTTATGGTATGCGAGCCCGCATTAACTACATAAACATAATAGTTATTTGCAGCAACAACAATGTCTAAAGGACCCATATCAGATGCTGCCGCTACACTGTGCACAAGATAAAGGCCACCCCAAGGTGCTACATAATAACTGGAAATATTGTTAGAGGCAGTGTTGGTAACAAATGCGTACCTGCCATACTTTGTAGTTGCAACCCAGCATGGTGCAGACTGGCTATTTGCTATTGCTCCATTAACATCATCTGGTGTACCGTTGCCCGATATGCGGTAAGATGTGGTGGAACCTGCACCAGCGCCTCCGCCGGATGCATTTGAAACGATCATGAAGTTATTCCTGGCAAAACTAAATCCGAATGGTGTTTGTCCAACTGAATTATTAAAATCTCCCATCTGAACAGACCCGTTATTATTTACTTTGAAAGAGCCTATAATATTAGTCGCTTTTTCAGTAACAATCACCCACTCACCCCCAGGTGTAAACGAAATTTGTGGTGCGTCCACTGTACTGCTGCTAAGCGACTTTCCAGAACCAGGTATAGGAGTAAGGCTTCCTCCTCCCCCGATATGGAATCCATGAATATTATCGCTTCCACGGTTAAGTACATACATTAAATTTCCGGAAACAGTTACACTGACCGGAGTTGTTCCGTGCGTATTTACAGTCGACTTCAGCATCAACATTCCATCATTTTGTATTTTAAATGAGGAAACTGAATTGCTGCCTGCATTAATTGCAAATAGCCATTCATTGTCCTGGCTAATACATAAAGCTCCCTGCGAACCTAACGGGCTCCCTGTTCCTGATCCTCCTGCATTTACAGTTTGCTTAAGCTTCAATGAACCATCATTTTTAATTTTATAAGCAAAAATTTCGTTTGTTCCGGAACCATTACTTTCTGTATAAAGAAAATGTTGATTATCCCTGGAAGCTTCCGTTCCCAAATTACCCTGCTCTTTGACAGTCATTTCATCAGGATTTGCATTTTTTTCCGACATCATTTCTTCTGTCAAAACCCCGGGAATTTGCTGTTCCAACCCGGCATCTGCATTTTTTTTACAGGACGCTGTTGCAAACAGCACAGAAATAGCAAGTGACATTTTTAATAGATTGACCTTTTTCATGTTATTATTTTTTTATGATGAGAAATGTTATTTACTAATTGCATATTGTTGAAATAGTATTTATATAGCATAGCTCCGCCATTAACCACTACTTTAATTTTTAAAACTTAAGAAACAGGAGCTATTTTAACCTTCGGATAATTCCAGCATGTATACCTGTGCTGGCAACAGGTAAGCTTCCGATCCCAATACCCTGTAGAGGTATTCTTAAAAAAGGTTCAATCCGCAGGTCTATTTGTTTAGAGACTGTATGTTGATAGCCCATACTGATATTTGCTGTTGCAGGGAATTTGTAGCTATTCTTTTTATAGTCTGCTGTCATCTTTTCCTGGCCTCCGTTGTAAGTAACATTGTATTTATTATGTTCTGATGTCATTATATAAAAAGACGTTCCTGCGGAAACAAAAAGATCAATATTGGTTTTATGAATGATATTGTATTTGGCTTTGAATGGGATCTCTACCATTTTACTTTTGCTTTCGAGATTATTGATGATCATTCCTGAAGGCATAGATCCGTTCATTTTGTCCATGTTGAAATATTTCCCCTCACTGCTGTAGTGCTTGGTCACTTCAAATAAGCCGATCTCAACTGACAGCTTTGAATTGATTGAGTAACCCCCCAAAATTCCACCATTAAAACCTGGACGATAAGGACGGGATTTCACTTTACTGAAATCAACCCCGGCAGCAAGACCAATATAGAATCCACTCTTATTCTTTTTCTTCCTGCCAATTTGTTCACTGACAACATTCTGGGGAATCAACCCAGCCAGTTGGTCCATAGACTTTTTCTTCGTGGTTAATTTTTCAATGAGTATATTTTTACCGGATGGCCCTATGTACGTATTGGTCAATGTTCCCTCATTCATTGAAATATCCCCGATTTCTGAATCATCCTGCGCATGAATACTTACCTTATTTCCTTTACCGACATCATGATTGTCACCGGTGGCCTTTATAATTGATTGTGTATGTGGCGAGCCATCTACACCGATCTCATTTGTTCCATTGTGCATTTTTGCCTGCTCTATAAAAGTATCCGGCAACCTGTTAGACGTTCCCGTTACTACAGATGAAGAATTATTTTCGAAATATTTATCATTGGTAAGCGGAATGGCGCCAGTTACTGCTTCGTTAAAATGGGCAACGGTGATATCACTTTGCAGCGTATAAAAAATAAATGAGGTTGATAAAAGGAGGAAAAGCAAGATAGCTATAACCCCGGTTCTAATCCGCTTTTTCATTACAGGAGCAACAATAACATTATCAGCAGGATCATCAGTTAACCTACTCTTCACGCTATTCCAATCCCAATCAGGCTTCTCCAGGTGATAATTTTCAGCTGCCCTTTTATAAAGATCATCCATATCGTAGTCTACATGCTGCATTCACTTAATGATTCAATTTTATATACATAATCCTGCATCAATGCTTTAGCCCGGGCCAAATTAGATTTGGAAGTATTGACTGGTATTCCCAATGATTCCGCTATTTCCAGGTGACTATATCCATCTATGATAAACATATTAAAAACGATCCTGTAAGCCGGTGGTAAATTTTTGATTCCCTTAATAAGGTCTTTATAAATGATTTGATCTGAAGCGGTAGATTCTTCCCGCAGTTCTAATACATGATCTGAAATACCTCCAATTTCCGGCAATAGCATTTTTTTTCGAAGGAGGTCAATAGCCGTATTTATCATTATCTTTTTGATCCAACCGTGTAACATTTTATCGAAATCAGTTTCTCTCTGCAAGTTGAAACGATCAATCGATAAAAAGAATTTTACAAACCCATCATTTGTGATCTCTATTGCTTCTTCATAATTGTAGATGTAGCGAAATACAATTTTCAATGATTCATCACGGTATCGCTCATAAAATATCTTCTGATATCTATGATCACGCTTTTTGCACCCAATTATTATTGTAGTAATATTTTCCAATAAGTCAAAGCCGATTTTACACTCGGTACGTTTGTAACTGGCAAATTTCGTTTAAAAAGATCAATGGCCGGTTCCAATATCTTATACGTGCAATTTTATCTAAAAGTTGCAGGAACGGGTTTTAAATGTTGAACATTGGGAATTGAGCGGTTTGAAAAACCCGCCCTAATAGGTTTGGCAAAGCTCCTACTGGAGAGGAAACCCTGTAACTTTCCCGACTTTTGGATCCCCAGGAACCCTATATTTCATTATATTTGATCGATCATATCTAACCAAAATAACTATTCATTATATGAGAAATGCCTCCATTTTTATAATTACCAGTGTATTGTTCTTTTTTTTATTTATTGGATGTCAAAAAGATATAATTGATCCAGGCCCTGCAGGAACTGATACTACTTCACATTATAATGTTGACGATGCTATCCAGGTGACCGCTTCTTTAAATGGCGTTGTATTAGATGAGAATAACATTCCTTCCCAGGGAGCAACAGTCAGTTGCGGCAGCCAAAGCGTAGTCACCAATTCGATGGGCGTTTTCTTTTTTAAAAATATTTCAATTTCTAAAAACAATGGCTCTGTAACCGTAATTAAAAACGGATATTTTAAAGGCACGAGAAATTTCCTGACAGCACAAGGTAAGATCCATTTTATACGTTTACAACTAGTCAAGCAATCACTCACAGCTACCATTCCCAATGCAAGCGGTGGTGCGGTTGATCTCGGCAATGGTGCTTCCATCCTTTTTCCAGCAAGTGCTTTTGCCTATGCAAACGGTACCGTTTATAACGGCGATGTTCGCGTATTTGCAAAATACATAAATCCACAAGACCCTTCTTTGCCTTCGATTGTGCCTGGAGATCTGAGGGGCATCAGGAAAAATGGATTAGAGACTGTTTTGTCTACGTATGGCATTATTGGCGCCGACCTGACTGATGTTAACGGGCAACCGCTTGTAATCGCAACCGGGAAAATGGCGACCATTGAATTTCCAGTCCCGGCAGGGGTGCAACCCGCTGTAACAGACTCTATCGCACTCTGGCATTTTGATGATGCAAGAGGAAGGTGGTTAGAGGAAGGAACTGCAGTGAAGACAGGTGCTAAAATCATTGCAACTGTAAATAAGTTTTCCTTTTGGAGTATCAACCAAACAGCCGGTTTTGTGCGCATCGACTGCGTGATCATGAACTCTATTGATTCAACACCGGTAGGAAACCAATTGGTAAGATTGACGGTACAGGGAACTTCCATGAGCTGTTTTGGTTTTACTGCATGTACGGGCTTTATTATGAGCGGAGTGCCTTCGGGCCAACCGATCGTTATGGAAATTGAAGCTGCCAATTCTTGTGGAACAACCCTTCATACCCGGAATATCGGGTCTTTTACAACAGCCACCACGCTTGATACTATTTGGATCGTTGCTCCAACACCGACATATACCTTATTCACCGGCTATATTAAAAACTGCCTGGGTGGTGTAGCTTCGAATGGATATATTTCCCTTTACTCCCCATCTTCTGGATCGTATATTTTCACACCCGACAGTGCGACCGGTTATTTTACACTGCCTGTTTTTACCTGCCAGAATACTACTCTTAATTACAGTTACCAGGTTTCAGAATTTGGCACGGGGCAACAAAGTGGTATTATAACGGGATCAACAACATCCCATACATTGGATCTGGGTAATGTTTTTGCCTGTTCCACCCAGCCTACGCCAGATGTATATGTGTTTGGAGATGAAAATTCACCAGGGCCAAATGAAAGTATTAAATTTTGGAAAAATGGCGTCGCAACAAATATCACAGATGGGGTGCTTGCAAGTTATACATACAATGCGTTTATCACACCTTCAGATGATATCTATATTGCCGGTGTAGAATGGGATGCAGCAGGCTTTACGAGTAATGCAAAACTTTGGAAGAATGGAGTAAAGATGGATATAACTGGGCTCTCCTTTTTAAATTCAACCGCAACAGGTGTTTTTGTTAATGGAACGGATGTATATGTTTCTTATGACCTGGACGATATAACCACAGGACTCCGGTCTGCCAGGCTTTGGAAAAATGGAACCAGCACTACGCTTCCCGGTACTTCAGCAAACTTTCATGCCTCGTGTGTATTTGTGTCGGGCTCAGATGTGTATGTAGGAGGTTCAAGTACTCCACAGTCATCAACAGTTTCCAGGGCAATTATATGGAAGAATGGCGTTGCCCAGTATCTTAATAATGGTCCATTCAATTCAAGCGTAAGAAAAATCATTGTAAATGGATCTGATGTATATGCAGTAGGGCAGGACAATGTTGGAGCTAATGGAACCGGCCGTGCAGTTATCTGGAAAAATGGCGTTCCAACCTATCTCACTGATGGAATTAGCAGTGATGCCATGGTAAATGATATTTTTATTGACGGAACTGATATTTATGCCTGTGGTAGAAGATCATCCGGAGGTTCCGGGGAGATAGCCCAATGGTGGAAAAATGGAATAGCTACGGCTTTGTCGGCAAGTGGTAGTAATGGTATTGCTCAAAGCGTTTTTGTAAAGAACGGAGATGTTTATGTATCGGAGGTCGGATTTCTTAACGGACCGGTTCGACTGTGGAAAAACAATATTCCAACCTTGCTGACATCGGGAAGTAATTTTAATTCTGTAAGTACCGTTATTGTAAAGTGATAATTGTTTGTAAGAAATTTTGTTGCATATTCTGGCGCAAGTATTCCGGATAATTACGTCTTGGTTCGTGTCTCCACGAACTATTACCATATACCCACCACCGCCTTGGTTTGTGTCTCCACGAACTATTATCATACACCCACCACCGCCTTAGTTCGTGTCTCCACGATTCATTACCATACACCCACCACCGCCTTGGTTCGTGTCTACACGAACTATTACGAAAAAAACCCTTTTTCATTGTACTTTCCAATACGATCTTTCAAAACTGAATTAACCGCCTTGGTTCGTGGAGACACGAACCATTACGATAAGTTGTGCGGTGATCAAACCGCCTTAGTTTGTGTCTCCACGATATTACTATATACCCACCACCGCCTTGGTTCGTGGAGACACGAACCATTACGAGACATTATGCCTTCACACATTCATTTGATCTCGCAATAAAATGACAACAATGGAAAGGAAAGCCCAAAAGGAAGCTTCATGAAATATACAGCTCATGAATTTAAGAAAGATGTTCGTTAAGACAAGAACCATAGCGTTAGACTTTCGTAAGTTTCAAACCATGTCGTTAGGGTAACATAGCAATCCTTTTTCAGGTAAATGGCATATTACATTTCGTACCATTATTCATCTGCATGATTTTATGAATTTGGCAAGAGGTAAATACAATGAATACTTCTCAAGAAATTAATTTTATACGCCGTATCAAAATCGGCAAATGGTTAATCAAACCAATCAAGAACCTTGCAGCAATCAGCCGGTATAATAAAGTAATGGGAGCTTAACGCACTGGACTTTCAAAATAGCGAAAAAACGAAACAAATATCTTATATTTAATAACCTATCTCAAACACCCCAATTTCCTGATCCGCACTATGGGCTTTCTTATTATTGATATTCGCACTTGCAGCGTCAGCTACAGGTAACCATGGTTGTTAGTACCTGTAGCAAATACATATTTTATGATTCGATATTATACAACCAAAAATTAATTAAAAAATTAATAAAACAAGTTTTATGAAAAAAAAAATCCTTTTATTATTCGGTTCATTAGTAGTTTTGTTCAGCCAGGCCCAGAATGTAGGTATCGGCACCGAAACTCCGAACGCAAGTGCGCAGCTGGAACTACAAAGTGCCAATAAGGGCATGCTCGTACCAAGGGTTGCACTCACAGCCGCAAATATAGCGGCACCGGTGACGGCACCAGCCAATGCACTACTCTTATACAATACAGCTACTAGTGGCACCGGGGAAAACGCGGTAAAGCCTGGATTTTATTACTGGAATTCTGTTACCTCACGATGGGTTGCCATCGCCACAGAAGCGGGCGTTAGTCCAAATGGGTCGGTAGGCTTCGGCACATGGGGGGATTGCTCAATAAACAATGTAAGCGAATACAACCCGGCTGTGGCTGCAGATGGTGAATCCCAGGACTTGTTTGGATTTTCGGTGTCGATGTCGGGAAATTATGCCGTGATCGGTGCTTACGGAGATGACGGTCAAAAAGGTGCAGCCTATATCTTTTTCTATAACGGCAGCGGTTGGGTGCAGCAACAGAAACTTACAGCAAACGATGGCACAGCGGCTGACTTTTTTGGATACAAAGTATTTATTATGGGTAACTATGCCTTCATTGGCGCGCCAGGCGATAATTCTTCAATGGGATCTGCTTACGTCTTTTTCTTCAACGGGATTACGTGGACCCAGCAACAAAAGCTCACCGCATCTGATGGAGCGGGTGGAGATAACTTCGGTGGCAGTGTTGGTATTTCAGGAAGCGATGCGATCATAGGTGCTCCCGGAGATGATGTGTTCAAAGGTTCGGCATATATTTTTCATTTTAACGCAGGCACCTGGCAACAACTACCCAAACTTACCGCGAACGATGGTGTGGCCAATGATTTTTTTGGATTTAGCGTATCTGTCTCCGGCAATTATGCCTTGGTGGGAGCAGACCATACAAATACTCAACAGGGTTCGG
>JBDSDG010000010.1:0-28582 GCA_039920685.1 Ferruginibacter sp. | reverse complement strand
CTTTTATGAGGCCGTAATTCTTTGAAAGGTTTTCTACCGTTAATATCTCCATCTTACAAGTTTTCAAAATTCGCTTTCAAGATAATTTATTTTATTTATTACAAATATGAAAAGGTTCATACGGTTACTTAGGGTTGGTGAGCCTCATGCCATACGGAAGTAAAATCTCCGAGGATGGCCAAACCGTTGTTATAAGACAGCCGATGCAGCTTCAGGTCATCAATATCCCCGATCAGGACCTTCCTGGTGAAAGGATTCATGGTGCCTCCCGGCGCAAGTGGGCGGGCCGAGGGATCATACTGATATGGAGGATCGACAATTGTTCCTCTGGGATACATAATTCCGGGAACACCAACACCGCGTATATCCATGATCGTTGGATGCTCCAGTCCAATAGTATGCCCAAATTCATGTGCAGCAGTTGTTGAATTATTTAAAAGGTTATCCAATTTAAAGTAGCCAGTATTGCTGTTTATTCCATCCACAAAAGAAATATTACCACTGGCAAATTCTTCGATCCGGAAATAATTTTTACGGGGATCCACATTTTCATAAACATTTATAGGCTGTAACCCGGTGGCATGGTAGCCGGCAACCTTGAATTGAACCTTATACCATTTGTTATGTATGCTTACAGAAGCTGATGGCTCATTCCATTGCGATTCAATATCATTTGCTATTTGATTTGACAGGATCTCATTTGCCGCGTTTCCATAAAAAATGATCTCTGCATGAACTTTTAAAATACCTTTTGAATCATCAAGCTCTACCTCTCCCATTATTATCTTTATTATTAATTTTCTTTTAATGATACGTTGCTTTGGGACACAACTAAATGATGAACTACACCACACTTCAATGGATAATTATTTTTCTGATGCCCTACAGGGAAATCAAAACAAACCGGGTAATTATATTTTTTTACCTTTTCCAAAACTATTTGTTCTACTGTCTTACCAAATTCTTCACCAGGATCATCAGGCTTAACTTTAAATCCTCCAATGATCAATCCTCTCAAATCATTTAGTTTTCCTGTACGTTGTAGATTCCAAAACATTCTGTCAATACTGTACAGGTATTCTCCTGTGTCTTCTACGAATAAGAGCTTGTTTTTTGTGACAAGGTCGCTAGCGGTACCCGACATGCTTTCCAATGTTTTTAAATTTCCGCCTACCAACTGTCCTGTAGCTTTCCCCATTTTGTTCTTAACATTCACCGGTGCTGTATACATCATCTTTTTGCCAATGATACATTGTTTGATAAATTCAATGGTGTCTATTTGAACCGGGTCTGCTGATGACCAATCTGAAGGAAAGCTGTTGCACATCTTCGAATGAAGAGATGCCACCTTACAATTCCTGTTTATGTGGCTATGCAATACCGTTATATCACTGAATCCAATAATCCATTTTGGATGGAGGGTAAACTTTTTTAGATCGAGCAAATCGATTATCCTCACGATACCATAGCCTCCCCTGCCGAACAAAATAGCCTTTACAGAACTATCATCAAGCATTTGCTGAAGGTCAAGCAACCGTTCCTGGTCAGTTCCAGCAAGTGTGAAATCTTTTTTACCGATCGTATCACCTATCCGTACCCGGTATCCCCAATCTTTTATTTTATTTATTGCAGGCTGTATCTCTTCAAGTGAGATAGAACCCGCAGGACAGGTTATGCCAATTGTATCGCCGGGTTTAAGAAAGGGAGGTGATATAATACTACTATCATTTTGATCAAAGACCGATCGGAATTTATAGAGTGCCGTGATATTGGTTGCTAATCCCAAGGGCACGATTGAACTGAGAAAATTTTTACGGTTCATAATTAAAGTTAGGAAGAAGCTGCAAGCTATATTCTATTAGCCGTTAGCCCGATTGGTATTATTTTTTTATAGTGATTGCTTCTTATTTGTTAATTAATGAATTACATTAGAGCAACGATTTATTAACAGCAAAACTTCAAAAATTTATGGATGCTTCTGTTTATCTGGCTGACCTGGATAAAGTCGGCTTAAAAGATATTGACCAGGTTGGTGGCAAGAATGCTTCACTTGGAGAAATGATACAAAACCTTACCCAGCTTGGAATACAGATACCAGGAGGGTTTATAGTAACTGTTGCGGCTTATCGTGAATTCATTCGGTATAATAACCTGGATGAGGCAATTCATTCCATTATTAATAACATAAAACTGGATGATATAGAATCGCTACGTCGCGGTGGATTGCAGGCAAGGCAACTGTTGAAGAATGCGAAATTCCCGCGGGAATTAAGCGACGCGATCATAGAAAAATATTACGAGCTTAGTAAAATATATGACCAGGATATTACTGATGTGGCAGTGCGTTCTTCGGCAACTGCTGAAGACCTGCCTGATGCCTCATTTGCAGGTCAGCAGGAAACATATTTGAATGTGCGTGGCCCCGCTCCGTTAATGAATGCTGTTAGAAATTGTTTTGCTTCCATATTTACCGACCGGGCCATCAGTTACAGGCAAAGTTTTGGATATGATCATTTTAGTATTGGCCTTTCCGTTTGTATACAAAAAATGGTAAGAAGCGATCTTGGTGCCTCCGGTGTTGCTTTTTCATTGGATACTGAAAGCGGTTTTAAAGATGTAGTAGTTATCAATGCATCTTTTGGCTTAGGAGAAATGATCGTCCAGGGATCGGTCTCACCTGACGAATACATAGTCTTCAAACCGACAATGCAGAAAGGATTTAGCAGCATCATAGAAAAAAAGCTCGGGATCAAAGATAAAATGATGGTGTATGGTGATAACCCAGATGAAAGAGTGCAGATCATTCATGTTGAAAAACCTTTGCAGGACCGTTATTGTTTAAAGGATGAACGCATATTGCAGCTGGCAAAGTGGGTAACCAGGATTGAAGAATATTACAGCACTTTAAAAGGACATTGGTGCCCAATGGATGTGGAATGGGCGGTTGATGGATTGACGAAAGAACTTTTCATTGTTCAGGCAAGGCCTGAGACAATTCATTCACAAAAAGATTTTTCTAAGATCAGCGAATACCTGATCGATGACAGCTCACCACGGAAAACCCTGGTTAAGGGCATTGCCGTAGGAGATAAGATCGGAGCCGGAAAAGTTTCTATTTTATTTTCATTGGATAAGCGGATCACTGAAGGTCATGAGTTCCAGGCCGGGGATGTATTGGTGACAGATATGACCGATCCGGATTGGGAACCCATCATGAAAAAGGCATCCGCGATCATTACAAATAAGGGTGGAAGAACCTGTCATGCTGCGATCGTTGCAAGGGAACTTGGTGTTCCTGCAATTGTTGGATGCGGCAATGCAACTGACATTTTAAGTACCGGCCAGGAAGTAACAGCTTCCTGTTGCGAAGGAGACGAAGGGCTGGTTTACGAAGGAAATATTTCTTATACAAAGATCGATACTAATTTAAATGACCTGCCCAAAGTTGACACACCGATCATGTTGAATGTTGCCTCACCAAGCCTTGCATTCAGGTTCTCACATCTGCCAAATGCGGGTGTTGGACTCGCCCGCGAAGAATTCATCATCAACAATTATATTCAGGTTCATCCAATGGCTCTATTAAAGCACAAAGAATTAAACGATCCTGAATTAAGTGCAACTATTAAAAAGATGATCCGCGGCTTTGAGAATGAAGAAGACTTTTTTATTCAGCGGCTGAGCTATGGTATTGCAAAAATTGCGGCTGCATTTTATCCCAATAAAGTGATCGTGCGCTTCAGTGATTTTAAAAGCAATGAGTATTATAATTTATTGGGCGGAAAATATTTTGAGCCAAGTGAAGAAAATCCTATGATCGGCTGGCGTGGAGCAAGCAGGTATTATTCAGAAAAATATAAGGAAGCGTTCGGTATGGAATGTAAAGCCATCAAACGTGTTCGGGAAGAAATGGGTCTGACAAATGTGGTGGTGATGATTCCTTTTTGCAGGACAGTAGAAGAATTACACCGAGTACATGATGTTATGAAAGAATTTGATCTTGAAAGGGGAAAAGAAGGATTGGAACTTTTTTTAATGGCCGAGATCCCATCAAATATCATCATGGCAGAAGAATTTGCAAAGCACATTGATGGATTTTCTATCGGCTCAAATGATCTGACACAGCTTACTTTAGGCCTTGACAGGGATTCCTCATTGGTTGCACATTTATATGATGAAAGAAATCCGGCAGTAAAGCAATTGCTTCGGATGCTCATCAATACAGCAAAGCGAATGAAGGTAAAGGTCGGCATATGCGGACAAGGGCCTTCAGATTTCCCTGACTTTGCCCAGTTTCTTGTGGAACTTGGAATTGATAGTATCTCAGTAACACCGGATTCTGTAGTAAAAACGGTAAAGGCTATCGCTGCGGTTGAAAAAACGCTTGTCGCTGCATCCCTGGAAGGAACTGCTTCATAAAATTCAGATAAGAAAAAATATCCCGGCGGAGATTCTGCTTTTGCCGGGTTTGGGTAATGGGTTCGTTTATGGTATTTTTGCAATCTTCTTGCTGCTCATAGCTATAATGTATAAGAGTGCGACGCAAGAATGTTGGGAAAAGGAACCAAAGCTGGTTACAGCAAAATAAAATGAACGATCCAAAAAGATATTTAATTACTTCTGCCCTTCCTTATGCAAACGGGCCAAAACATATAGGTCACCTCGCCGGTGCGTATCTTCCCGCTGATATTTATGCACGATACCTGAGGGCTCAAAAGCGTGATGTGGTATTTGTATGCGGAAGTGATGAGCACGGCGCTGCCATTACGATCCAGGCGATGAAGGAACAGACAACTCCCCGTAAGATCGTAGATAAATATCATGCAATGCTGGAGAGCAACATGGCTGATCTTTCAATTTCATTTGACATATACCATAGAACATCCTCACCGATCCATCACAAAACTGCACAGGAATTTTTCACATACTTGAACGAGAAAGGTGAGCTGGAGAAGAAAGAAACTGATCAATTTTATGATGAGGAAGCGAAAACGTTTCTGGCTGACCGTTATATTATCGGTACGTGCCCTGTTTGTGGCAATGAAAATGCATACGGTGACCAGTGCGAAAAATGCGGATCATCACTTAGTCCCGAGCAATTGATCGATCCCCGAAGCACACTAAGCGGAAATGCACCGGTAAAGAAAAACACAACACACTGGTATCTCCCATTGAACAAACATGAAGATTTCTTACGGAAATGGATACTCGAAGATCATAAAGAAGATTGGAAAACAAATGTTTTAGGGCAATGCAAAGGCTGGATAGAAGCAGGCTTACAACCCCGGGCTGTGACCCGCGACCTGGATTGGGGTGTACCTGTACCGGGAGCTCCGGGCAAGGTCCTGTATGTTTGGTTTGATGCTCCCATTGGATATATCAGCGCAACGAAACAATGGGCTATTGACAATAACAAAGACTGGAAGCCATACTGGTATGATACCGATACAAAGCTTGTTCATTTTATCGGGAAGGATAACATTGTATTTCATTGCATTATTTTCCCTGTGATGTTAAAGCTTCACGGAAATGTGCTTCCTGATAATGTACCAAGCAATGAATTCATGAACCTGGAGGGTGATAAAATGAGCACCAGTCGGGGGTGGAGCATTGAAATGGATGATTATATCCATGATTTTGTAAAGAAAGAAAATGGTGGTGGAATGATGGTAGACGCATTGCGTTATTACCTTACCTCCATAGCCCCGGAAACAAAGGATAGCGAATTTACCTGGAAGGGATTCCAGGATGCATTGAATAGTGAACTTGTTGCCATATTTGGAAACTTCGTTAACAGGACCTTTGTTTTGATGCATAAATTATGCAAAGGAAAAGTTCCCCCTCTGCATGCTGATATCCTGGATGATATAGACAGGCAACTCGTGTTGGAGATACAGCAATCAAAGGTTAAAATAGAAAATAGCATTGAAGGTTATAAGTTCCGGGATGCACTTACCGAAGTGATCGACCTTGCACGCAAGGGAAATAAATATATGCAGGAAAAGGAACCATGGATCGTGGCAAAGCAAACTACCGCTGACGGGCAACTGACTATGGAGGCCCAGCACAAAATTGATAATTGCCTGCATGTTTGCCTGCAGCTGACGGCAAATCTTGCGATCTACATAAATCCTTTTCTTCCATCTACCGCGAAGAAAATGGCAAATATGATGAAGGTGGTGGATAAAATGCTTGAATGGGAAAATGGAGGGAAGCCGAAATTATTGAGTACAGGTTATTCGCTTCGCTCCCCAGAACTATTATTTAGAAAACTGGAAGACGAAGAAGTGGCAGTACAGGTTGAAAAATTAAAAACTAAATCTGAAAATTTAAAAATGGAAGAGAATAATTCTAACACACAATCAGAATCACGATCTGCAACTCCTTTAACAATAAGTAGTGTACAAAAGCCGCAGGTACAATTCGATGATTTTGCAAAGCTCGAACTGAAAGTAGGAACAATAACCGCTGCCGGAAAAGTAGAAAAAGCTGACAAGCTTTTGAAATTAGAAGTTGACCTGGGCATTGAAAAACGAACGATCGTAAGTGGAATCGCCTTGCATTTTGACCCTACGGCGATCATCGGTAAACAGGTAGTTGTAGTAACCAATCTTGCTCCACGTAAAATGCGGGGAATAGATAGCAATGGAATGATATTGATGGCTGAAGACGCCACCGGGAAATTGAAGTTCATAAACCCGGACGAGGTTACAGATAATGGAAGCGGGGTAAGTTAGGTATAACCACAAAGACGCTAATTGCATAAATATTTTTGCGGCCTTAGGCGTGTTGGCGTACTAGCGGTAAAAATTCTTAATGAACACAAACATTATAACAAACAAGTATGCCTTATCGTTATTTGTAATTCTTTGTTTATTCCTGCTCGATGTAGCGTTACATAGTGGAATGAGCAGGGTTATAGCTCACTCATCTTTTTATGACAGGATCGCCCCGATCAATCTTCCCGTATGCGCCCATAGAATAGTTGCAAAGGATAAGAATTGGGCCAGCGGGATAACCAAACTTATTCTTCAGAAATTGCCGGTTAACATTGCAGGCATCCAGTGTGATCTGTATTATGATCAGGAGGCAAATATCTTCCGGATAGCTAATGACAGGTCAACAATTGATGAATTCTTTGAGGTCTACAGTTCAAAGAAACTTTCAGCCGCTGTTTGGCTTACGCTTAAAAATATTAATAATCAAAATTTACATTTTTATTTTACTGAACTGATGCGATTGAAAAATAAGTTTGGTGGTTCTCAAAAAATTATGATCGAATCAACAGCAGCAGAATTATTGAGATCATTTTGCGATAGTGGAATTCTTACAACATACAGGGTCCCGGTATTTGATCCTTATAGGGCAACGGAATATGAGATAAAAAAGTTTGCAGATAGCGTTCGAAGCAACTTGCGAGCCTATCCTGCATCTGCAATTTCAGCTGATTATTTACAATATCCCGCATTGAAGAAGTTTTTCCCCAATTACCCTATCCTTACCTGGGTCGCGCTTTCGCCGGTAAGTGTTGTTTCTTATGTCCTCCGGAGGCAGTTAGAGAAAGATGAACATATTACAGTTATTTTAACTCCTTTTAAAGAATGACCCCATCTTGGTAACATTTTTGCCAATCATTGGTGAATCAAATCAAATGAAAATGAATGCAAAAAAAATGATATCCGTATGCCTGCTTCTTGTAGGTTTCGGAGCATTTGCACAACAAACCGATATGTCTTTGATCCCATACAGGCAAGGAGATAAATGGGGATATGCTACTCCGGAGCGGAAAATCGTTATCCAGCCGAAGTACAATGAAGCCAACTGGTTTTCGGAAGGTTACGCCAGTGTAAAGATCGGTAACAGGTATGGCTATATCAATAAAACAGGAAAATTGGTGATCCCTGCTAAGTTCACGGTAGCAAAGTCTTTTCGTAAAGGGTATATGCCCAATGCAAAGAAACCTGAAGGTGATAGTGTATTGTTTGCGGGCGCTTCAATGAAAGCGAGTGGCGATGAGATCTGTATCAATACGAGGGGCGCTGTGATGCTTAAATGCCCGGCGATCAGCGAGAATTCCGTTCTTGAAAACCGAATCCCCGTTGAAACCAAGGTTGTTCAAAAAACATATAGTTTACAAAATAACAACGGCCTGTTTGATAAGATAGTAGATGATTATAAGATAAGCGGCAGTGATGAAACATATTATATCGCGGTAAAGAATAATCAATATGGAGTTTTCAACAGTAAGTTTGATACGATCGTTCCTTTCCAATACAATTCTATCAAGGTTAACAGGAAATCTGAGGTTCCTTTTTTAGAAGTTAACCAGGGAGGTATGTACGGAGTTGTCATGGCAGATGGCAAAATGGCGATCGCTCCTGAATATACGAATATGACAACTGTAGATGGAGGTAACGGTAAGGAATATGTGATCATCCGGAAGGGTGGAAAAACTTACGTGAAGGATATTACCAACAAGGATATCATCTCAACCGGTTACAACGATATCATTTATGATGATGCAGGTTTTATCATAACCACAGACAATGATATGCGTGGTTATTATTTCACGGATAACACCATGATCCAACCAAAATATAAAGAAGTTAAAGCTATGAATGGTAATAAGTATTTGATGGTGAAGACTGCTGCGGGCAAGGTTGGTTATATTAATACAGCGGGAGACGAATATTTTGTGGAGTAAGGTAAAAAAATATTAAATGGAGATGGCATCTTTAAAAGGATGTCATCTTTTTTTATGTACTACAAAGGAAATATAATATTGAGCGAACATCCATTTCCAGGTGAGCTAATGATCTCAGCTTTGCCATTGTAGGCATCTACCCTGTTGAAGATATTGATATGGCCGATGCCGTTAAGTTTTGTATCCGATGTATCAAACCCTTTGCCATTGTCGCTTATATTCAGGTGGATATTCCCTTCTACTTCCTTTAATAAAATATTGCCCACGGTTGCTTCTGCATGTTTTATGATATTAGCCGTCTGCTCCTGCACGATACGGAAAACCATCAACTTCTGTTCTGCATTCAATTTCTCTATGAGCGAGATGTCTATATCCGTGTGGATCTCCATGTTCTGGAATTCCTGCATGTTATAAACGATATCGGCTATGCTTTCCAGTAAGCCAACAGATGAAACAACTTTTGAATTCATCCTTTTAGAAAGTGCACGGATCTCTTCAACAGCCATCAACAGGTAATCGGTGGCTTTATCCAGGATCTTTTTTTGATTCTCGGAATTGTTCTTTGCAACACCGATATGAAGTCTTGCACTCATCAACAGCTGGTTCACGTTATCATGAAGCTCCCGGCTGATACGGTTACGCTCTTCTTCCTGCGCATTTATTGTTGCCTGGTTCACCACTTTTTGTTTTTGAACCTGCTCGTACAACAGTTGCCCTTCCAGGACCTTTCTTTCTGTGATATCCTGCATAGAACCTATCTGCCTCACAGGAATACCATTCTCATAAATTGCAAATCCTTTATCGCATATATACCGGTAGGAGCCGTCCGCGTGTTGAAACCTGTATTCGTCGTTCCAATGGCTGTTTCCATTTCGAAGTTCTGCGTCGATCTTGTTATTCACCCGATCCCTGTCTTCCGGATGTATCTTATTTACCCACCATTCAAGAGTCGGTTTTATTTCTTCTTTTGAGTACCCGGATATCTTACAAAAAGTATCACTTCTGTAGATCTGATTAGTAAGAAAGTCTACATCCCAGATCGCATCGGAACTTGCATTCACAACAAAGCCAAAACGCTCATGCATCTTTGCAATTTCTTTTTCTGCATTCTTCCGTTCCGTAATGTCGATCGCTTGTCCGCCTATCAAAGTCTGGTTTTTACCGGGTATCGCGAAGTAATTTGCGACGAAATACTTTATGGTGCCGTCAGGCATTTTTAGTTCGTCCTCAGAGATCATGGATTCCCCCGTCGCTATAACACGCTTGTTCATGCTAACGATCCTGTTCGCTATCTCGGGTGAGGATATGTCAAAGATATTTTTACCGATGGCCGCACTTTCAAATCCAACAATTTTTATGAATAGCGGATTCCCGTATACAAAATTGCCGTCTTGATCGTAGATCCATCCGAGTGTTGGACTGTTTGTCATGAAGCTCCTGAAGAATATTTCACTCTCCCTCAATTTTTCTGTTGTTTCCCTTTCCTTTGTTATATCCTCGAATGAGATCACCACGCCTTCCGGCTGTGCATTGCCGTTATTAAATATGGGTCGTGAGTTTATCGATATCCAGATCTTGTTTTTATCCTTGTTTCGCAAACCCATGATCACGTTGTTTGCTTCCAACCCTGTTTTCAGGGAGACGACCGCCGGAAATTCTTCGGGCGGGAACAGCGTTCCATCGGCCCGGATCGCATTCCATCCCGGGTTTGTGAGGCTAATTTCCTTTAGTTCCTGCTCATCGTTAAAGCCTAAAAGTTTGACCGCCTGTTGATTCGCCGCGCTGATCATTCCATCTTCATTAATAAGAAGTACGCCTTCAGAAAGCGTGTTAACGACGATCCTGTACTTATTTTCAACAAAAGCTAATTTACTTTTATGTTTCTCCTCTTCGGTAATGTTATGGTTGACAAGTACGATAGAACTAGCGGCGCCGTTCTCATCGTACAATAAAGACACGTTTGAATTGAATATGAATTCCTGGTTATTGTTGCGGTTGAATACGATCTCCCCATTCCACATACTTGTCCGGAACAATGTTTCGAGGAACGCTTCCTTACTACTGTTACGAAACTTGAATTTTACGGTGTGCTTCAGGTTTGATCCAATAAAATGAGAAGCAGGCAACCCAAAAAATGTTTCTGCTGCATTATTAAATGCTTTGATAATAAATAAAGGATCGGTGATAATAACTACATCCGGAAGATTTTGCAGGAAATGATCAAGAGAATGTGGTGCCCTGTAACTAACACTTAAGCCTGGCTCAGTCGCAACCGTTCGTTTAGGGCTTGGAAAATTCATAATTAAGGTATTGGATTTACGCCGGAAGCCTCATGGTTAACTATCCGGGTGTATTAAACCTCTACCTTAAACGCAATATTGTAAAATATAGTATCTCTTACTGCTATAATTATACTTTTTCAGGCATAAAAACTATCTTCGAATATAAATAGTTGTTTAACTAACTATATTGAGATATGGCAAACAGGATCATCAAAAAAGTAGCGGTCTTAGGAAGTGGTGTAATGGGAAGCCGCATTGCCTTACATTTTGCAGGAGTAGGCCTGCAGGTACTCTTACTAGATATCATACCGAAAGATATTTCAGCTGAAGCAAAACCTGCAGAGAGGAATAAGATCGTAAATGATGCCCTTGCTTCTGCAATTAAATCAAATCCATCGCCTGCATATCATAAGGATATAATTAAAAAAATAACTACCGGCAATTTTACGGATAATATGAAGGACATCGCCGGCGCTGATTGGATCATTGAAGTTGTTGTTGAAAGGCTTGATATAAAACGATCTGTTTTTTCTGAAGTGGAAAAATTCCGAAAGCCCGGAACATTGATCACCTCTAATACGTCAGGTATTCCTATTCACATGCTGGACGAGGGAAGATCGGATGATTTTAAAAAACATTTTTGCGGTACCCATTTTTTCAATCCACCCCGGTACCTGCGACTGCTGGAAATTATTCCCACTCCATTTACGGATCCTGATGTAGTAAGATTCCTGATGCACTATGGAGATGTTTATTTGGGCAAGACGACAGTACTGTGTAAAGATAGCCCGGCATTTATTGCAAACAGGATCGGTGTATTTGGAATGATGGCGATCATGAATACTATGGAAAGATTGGGTTTAAGTATCGATGAAATTGACACACTAACGGGACCGGTTATAGGCAGGCCAAAATCTGCAACTTTCCGCACCGCAGATGTAGTTGGTATTGATACCCTGGTAAAAGTTGCAAAAGGAGTTTATGAAAATTGTCCGACTGATGAAGCAAAAGAAAAATTCATTATTCCGGCATGGCTGAATAAAATGATCGGGAATAATTGGTTAGGCGATAAGACAGGACAAGGTTTCTTTAAAAAGATTAAAAGTGCTGACGGCTCAAAAGATATTCAGGTGATCAACCTTCAAACAATGGAATATGAGCAAAGAAAAAAGCCAAGGTTTGCCACACTGGAAACAGCTAAACCTATTGAAGACCTGCATTCACGGTTGAAGGTTTTGGTGGCCGGACAAGATAAAGCGGGAGAGTTTTACCGTCACTTCCATTATGCTTTATTTTCTTATATCTCATATCGTATACCGGAGATCAGTGATGAGATATACAGGGTAGACGATGCAATGATGGCCGGTTTTGGCTGGGAGATCGGAGCCTTTGAAAGTTGGGATATGCTGGGGGTAGCAAAAACAACTAAGGCAATGAATGCTGCTGGCTACAATCTTGCGCCATGGATAGAAGAAATGCTCAAAAACGGAATTGATCGATTCTATAAAATAGAAAATGGCAAGCAGTTTTATTACGACTTGAATAGCAAATCGTATAAAGCCAAACCGGGAGCTGAGGCTTTTATCGTAATGAAGAACTTTGCAAATGAAACCATCTGGAAAAACAGTGCATGCCGAACTTATCATTTAGGAGATGACGTACTGGGACTGGAATGGTATACCAAGATGGGAAGTATCGGGGGCGAAGTTCTTGAAGGTATTCAACGATCAATCTCAATCGCAGAAGAAAAATATAAAGGCCTGGTCATCGCCAATGAAGGAGCAAATTTCAGTGCCGGTGCAAACGTTGCGATGATATTTATGATGGCAATTGAACAGGATTATGATGAGATAGATATGGCAATAAGGCAATTTCAAAATACGATGATGAGGGTCCGGTATTCGTCTATACCGGTTGTGCTTGCCCCTCATGGACTTGCATTGGGTGGTGGATGTGAAATGAGTTTACATGCTGATAAAGTTATTGCTGCGGCAGAAACTTATACTGGTTTGGTTGAGGTAGGCATTGGTGTTATCCCGGGCGGTGGTGGTA
This sequence comes from Ferruginibacter sp., assembly GCA_039920685.1. GTDB lineage: Bacteria > Bacteroidota > Bacteroidia > Chitinophagales > Chitinophagaceae > Ferruginibacter. The sequence goes on along the minus strand of JBDSDG010000010.1, from coordinate 15,544 downwards.
CAAAAGAATTCGTTTTGCGCGCCGCAGATGAAATGCATCACGGCGAGCCGGAGACGATCACTTTACAAAACCGGTTTTTAACCATTGCAACCGCTAAAGTAGGAACTTCTGCCTATGAAGCTTTTGATCTTGGCATTTACAGGAAAGGAACAGATGAAGTGAGCATTAATATTGCACGGCGTATTGCCGAAGCTAAAAGAGCCGTTATAGAATTGTATGATGATTATGTTATGCCAGTGCAAAGGACAGACATCAAAGTGCTCGGCCAATCAGCCTTAGGTGCTATGCACGCCGGCATAAATGGAATGTGGCGGGCAAATTATGCAACTGACCATGATGTTGTTGTTGCGAAGAAACTTGCGTATGTGATGTGTGGTGGTGACCTTAGTGAACAGACCCTTGTTACTGAGCAATATTTATTAGATCTAGAAAGAGATGCATTCCTAAGTCTTACCGGTGAAAAGAAAACGCTGGAAAGGATCCAAAGTATTTTGAAAACGGGGAAGCCATTGAGAAACTAAAATGTTGTAACACGAATTAAACCACGAATTAAAAGACTTGAATGTATTCGCCGCATTTTAAAATTTTCAACTATCTAATTTCCAAATTGAAATATATATAACACGAATTAAAACCACGAATTAAACGAAACAATGGAGCTTAACTGTAATTCGCATTATTTCTAAAATTTACAAATTGTCACATCTTCAAATTGCCAAATTGCCCCCATATTTAAAACAAGGTGATACCATTTCTATCACTTGTCCTGCTGGCTACATGGCTGCTGAAAAGGCTGCTACTTGTATATCAACATTGCAATCCTGGGGGTATGAAGTTATGACAGGAAAAACGCTTGGAAGTAATTCTCAAAATTATTTCAGCGGAACAGACGAAGAGCGGCTGGATGAACTTCAAGCCATGCTTGACAATAGATCTATAAAAGCAATACTATTTGGCAGGGGCGGTTATGGAATGGGAAGGATCATTGACCAGCTTAATTTTAAAAAATTCAGTAAGCACCCTAAATGGCTCATTGGCTATAGCGATATTACTGTGATGCATATGCACCTGTTAAGTAATTATAATATTGCATCTATGCATGCTCCAATGGCCGCTGCTTTTAATGAAGATCCTCTAAACAATGAATTTATTGCATCTTTAAAAAATGCATTTGAAGGCGAAATAGCTCGATATACAGTTGAACCACACATATATAACGTTAAAGGGGAAGCGAAAGGAGTTTTAACCGGCGGAAACCTTACGCTGCTTTCAAACCTTATCGGTACCGCTTCAGATTTTGATACAAAGAACAGAATATTATTCCTTGAGGACATAGGGGAATACCTGTATAACCTTGATAGGATGTTATACCAGTTAAAGCGAAGCGGAAAATTTAAAAAGATCGCAGGATTGATTATTGGTGGGTTTACGGAAATGAAGGACACTGATAGGCCGTTCGGTAAAACAGCAGAAGAGATCATACGTGACCTGGTTGAAAGCCTGGACTGTCCGGTTTGCTTTAATTTCCCTGTTGGCCATTCAAAAGAAAATGTAGCTCTTAAAGTTGGCGCTACTTATCAACTAAAAGTTGGAAAAAAAGTTGTTTTAAAGGAGATGTGACGTTTGTAAATTAAAACTTTAAAAGCAATGATCTTAAGTGTTCCTGGAATTCAGTCTTCTGTGCCAGATCATTGTGCTTCCCCCCTTGTATAGTAATAAATTCATCACCTGGCTTAATATACTTCTGAAGTTTTTTAGCACACCGGTAAAATATTACTCCGTCATCAGTTCCATGGAAAATAGTAATCGGCTCCGCAACCTCCTGCAAATACTTATACGTAGGTATTTTATATTCTGACATATACCCGGTGGGATAGATCCATGAGTAAGAATTAAAAAGATCCGGTATACTGAAATACGGCGTTTCCATTATCAGTCTTTTACAAGTCGTTACCGATGCGGTATATGCGGCAATGCCTGTCCCAAATGACTTCCCATAAATAATTATACTGTCACCTTCAAATTTTGCCGCAGCCATTTTATATACTTCCAATGCCTGCTCATATAATTTTTTCTCTGTTCGCAACCCCCTGCTCTTTCCAAATCCCGGGTAATCCTGCATCCAAACTTCATAACCATATCTTGTAAAATCCAGTGCAAAATGTGCATACCGCTCAATGTTATCCATATTTCCATGAAAGTAAAGAACAATACCTTTTTTCACACTATCTGTTGTCAGAAATTTTACAAGGCTGATGGTATCCTCCTTGTTTATTGCAATAGATGCTTCCTGGAAGGGAACATCAAATTTGAACTGGTAATCAGTTTCTAATTTTTTGGGATGAAATAAGAAATTCCCTTGCAGGTAATACAATGCAATCCCGATGCTGCAATAAATAATGATGGCAACCTTAATCCAATTAAATATTTTCTTCCTGTTGAAGTTCATTAGGTCTAGTACTTTAAAATATCTCTTAGAAAATTATGGTACGCAGGGAAAGCTGGAAGGTTATTGTGTCCTCCTCCATCGATCCGGATCAGGGTGATCTTCTTTGGATTAAGGTTTTGCAAATTTTCGCTGTTACTGATAGGAATCAACCAATCTTTAGTGCCGTGCAATATATAAGTATGGCATTTTACTTTTTGTATCCATTGATCGGTACGTAACTGGAAACGCAAAAGCAGGCGCATGGGAAGTATAGGCACAAAACGCTCGATCACTTTTGTGAAACTGTAATAAGGTGCATCCAATATAAGATACCGTGGAGAATTGTCGCTGGCAACTTTAGTTGCAAAACCGCTCCCAAGGCTTCTTCCATATACGATCATGTGCTGCTCTGAAGAATCTGCCACAAGCTTATCATATACAAACTGCATGTCGTTCAGCATATCTATTTCAGTGCGTTTACCTGTGCTCTTTCCAAAGCCACGGTAATCAACTAAAACAACTTCATAATTGTATCGAAAAAAATCTGTTGCATATCTGGCCCATCCTTTAATACTCCTGGTATTGCCGTGAAAATATAATATCAAGCCAAGCGGATCTTTTACCGTGAAGTGCAATCCATTTATTCTCACACCCGGTTCTACATCAAAGAACAATTCTTTAAATGGCGCATCGTACTTATAAATGAAATCCTGGTTTAACTTCTCTGGCTTGAATATAAACCGCTCCTGTACCAGGTATACAATTGCTATCAATAAAACGTAACCAGCAATTATATAAAGAAGTGTAGGGTTCAAAAAATAAAGTTTGGTTTAAGATAGCTATTCCCGATTTATAAAACGGAATTATAGAGAAGGACCTTCCTTTTGCCATGCATCCATGCCACCTGCGAGATTTATAAGATTATTATAGTTATATTTTTGTTGCAGCCGTTGAATGGCTATCTGGCTGCGAATCCCTTTTCTGCAATAGAATACTACAGGTTTCTTTTTGTCAATTTTTTCAATATCGTCCATTAAAGTGGAAAGCGGAATTAAATAACCACCTATATTATATTCCTCATGTTCCCAAGGTTCTCTTACATCAATAAGCAATAGATCTTCCTTATTCTTTATTCTTAACTTAAGTTCGGCTACAGTAATTGAGATCATTATGCGGTTTAATAGTCTTCTTCGTTTTCCCAAACACGCTTAAGCTTGAGCTTGCTTACGGGAGCAACCACCAATGGGAATTTTTCTACCATAACATTGCTCTGTTCGAGGCCGAAACTGCGTTCCTCGCTTACACTCAGTTCTTTTATCCAGAAATAAAGCCGCATGATCATGTGTTCGAAGAATGGAAGTTCATTGTCCTGGCTCAGGAATTTTTCCATAACGATGAACTGGAAGTCTCCAACCATATTATTTCGTTGCTGGCTTTCATAGCGGCTCAGGATATTAACTTCCCTGTTTGCCACAAGGTCTTCCACTACTTTCTTAAACATAAGGTTGATACGAGGGGCAACCCTGAAGCCTAGACGAAATTCAACCCTTATGATATCATTTGGGATAATGTGCTCAACTGTATATTCACTTGTATAAGGTTCATCCAGTGTATCAACATGCACGAACCAATATATATCTGCCCGTTTTGGCTTGCCGCTCAATATACTATAAATGATCTTGTGCTCAATTTCCTTCGGATTGTTTGCACTCGTAAGATAAACTAGGTGAGTAGCATATTTCGGAACAGACGTATCATTGCTTAATTCCTCAAGCTTAGGGATATATTCTTCAACCCTTACAAATTCAACATAGCGGTTCTTTATCTTTCTTGCCCTATACCATGCATACATGATGGAGAACATCAGCAACCCGATCATAGCAGTTATATAACCTCCGTGGACAAACTTACTCATTAGAGCTATCAGAAAACCAGACTCACCGATAACATAATAGATGAGGAAAAAATAAACCCAAAAAGGTTTCACCCTATGTAATACAAGATAATTGGAGAATAGAATGGTGGTCATCAGCATTGTTGTGATAATTGCAAGGCCATAAGCAGCCTCCATTCTTGCTGACTCCCGGAAGAAAAGTACTACTGCAACGCAGCCTGAAAATAAAATAGTATTTATAGCGGGAATAAATATCTGCCCCTTTGCTTCAGACGGGTAGTTAACCTTAAACTTCGGCCAAAGATTTAACCGAATCGCCTCATTAATCAGCGTAAACGAACCAGTTACCATGGCCTGGCTTGCAATAATGGCTGCAGAAGTTGCAATGATAACACCGGGAACAATAAACCAATTTGGAAGTAGATCAAAAAAGGCATTAATACCTTGTGTGTCCCTGGTAACCTCATCCATTAATCTACCGGAGTGCATTTTCAATAAGCTGGCACCTTGTCCAAAATAATTAAGTAACAAACAAACTTTTACAAATACCCACGAAAACCTGATATTTCCTCTGCCGCAATGCCCCAGATCACTATACAACGCTTCAGCGCCGGTTGAGCATAAGAATACTGCACCCAATAACCAAAATCCTTCAGGATAAGATATTAAAAAATGTATTGCATAATATGGGTTTAACGCTTTTAAGATACTAAAGTCATCAGAGATATGAACAAAACCCACCACTGCAAGCATACCAAACCAAATGGTCATGATCGGGCCAAACATTTTGCCGATCGAAGCAGTACCAAATTGCTGTAAAAAAAAGAAAGCTGCAATTATACCAAGCACTATAAACATGATGGTATTTTGTTGCAAATTATGAAAGCGGGGAAGTTCTTTAAGGCCTTCGATCGCGGACGTTATGGAGATCGGGGGCGTTATCATTCCATCAGCCAATAATGCTGCACCACCGATCATCGCCGGGATAACCAGCCATTTACGACGACGGCGTACGAGTGCAAACAATGCAAATATTCCACCTTCACCTTTGTTATCGGCACGCAGAACAAGCCACACATACTTAACAGTGGTCATCAAAGTGAGTGTCCAAATGATAAGTGAAAGCGTGCCCAATATCAATTCCTCATTTATAACCCGGTCCTTGATTATTGAATTGAAAACGTATAAGGGAGAAGTACCTATGTCGCCGTAAATGATCCCGAGTGCCACCAATAATCCTGCCGCTGAAGCCTTATTAAGATTTTTTCCCACGAGTAGCTTTTTTCTTTAAATGCCTTTAATAAGGCGGTACAAATGTAAAATGAAAACTTATATAAAAACGGTAATGTGATTTAATTATTATGGGTTGGTTATGCGAAGCTAAAAAACCGCAAAGCCGCAAGGATGCTAAGTTTTTTTAGTAAAAAATGATAATAAAAACTGGTAACACGCAATATAGAGATAGAAAATAAGATCAGAAACCGTAATAAAAAAAGCCCTTTCCGATTGAAAGGGCTATATCGTTTAGCATTCACCGTAATTAGTCAGGTTTCTTACCGTCTAAAAAAGTATTGATGGTACCGATCTCTGCCTGGTTATTATCATCTGTTTTAACTGTATAGTTACTGTAGAAACTTTCTACATCTGCAATTTGATTGTGCATTTCCATATTGCGGCGAAGGTAGGCAGGTACCGTTTCAAACTCGTTGTTAGGATCGGCTGCATTGATATTGAAAGATAAATTTCTCAATTTAGCAATTCGATCCATAGCCCGGCGCCTGAGTTCTTCTGTTTCGTCCTGCATTGCGGGCTCCTCAACAGCTGACATCATGATAGGCTGAGTTTGATCATTGAGCTTTTCCTCCGCCGCTTTCTGGGAATCTTTAACTACCAGTTGCATTTCAATTACAGGCTCGTCTTCCTGTATTGGTATCTGCAACGGCAGTGGTTCCTCGTTCGAATTGGATTTCGACGTCGCTGGCTGCTCCTCCACATAGATCTGTGAAGGCTTTGCCAAGTAACCTCCTGACGAAAGTTGGCTACTTTTGCTAGCTTCTTTGTTATCAATTATTTCTTTGTTGCTTTGTTCTTCTGCAGGCTGAATTGCTTTTTTCGGAGGTAGCGGTGCTGGTAATTCCATTTCAAATTCCACAACAGGAACCTGATCTGCAGCCGAAGATATTTCAAAAAACACCGGAGTATCATCCAATTTTTCCACAGTAATTTTACTTAGTGGTTCTACTGAATTTGAAACCGAAAGTGTTGGCATGAATGGATCATGTTCATGTAATATTTCTTTTTCAACATGGATAGCAACGTGCTCCTCTTCCATCTTTACTTCAATAATCTCTTCCTTTTTCACTTCATGTTTTTCTTCCTTCTTTATTGGTTGCGTAAGAGAAGTTGCAGAGGGTCTTGGCATTTCTAATTCTACGATAACCTTTTCATCTTTGCTTTCAGTTACATTTGCAGGCTTTGATTCTCTTGCAAAAGGGTCTTTGTGCTCAAAGCCGGTGGCAATAAGCGTAATACCGATCTGGCTTCCAAGGCTATTGTCATAACCAAGCCCCAAAATTACGTCAGTATTATCGCCAGCCTGGCTTAATAAATAATTTTGAATGATCTCTACTTCATCCATGGTAAACTCATGTTCACCTTCAGCCGAATTGATATTTATCAATATCCATTTAGCGCCGCGAATATCATTGTCATTTAGCAATGGAGATGTCAATGCATTTTCAATTGCAAGTTGTGCCCTGTTCTCTCCTTCGGCTGAGGCGCTTCCAAGTATTGCAACACCGCCATTACTCATAACTGTGCACACATCCGCAAAGTCAACATTGATCTGCCCAGTACTATTTATAACATCGGTGATACATTTTGCAGCTGTTGCCAAAACATTATCAGCTTTCGCAAATGCTTCCTTCATTTTTAAATTTCCGAACTGGTGACGAAGCTTATCATTACTGATAACAAGTAAAGTGTCAACATGATTCTTGAGCAACATGATCCCTTCTTCTGCCTGTGCGATCCTTTTTTTCCCCTCATAAGCAAACGGAGTAGTTACAATCCCCACCGTTAGTATACCCAGATCTTTACAGATCTTGGCAAGGATCGGCGCACCCCCTGTTCCGGTACCACCGCCCATACCTGCTGTAATAAATGCCATCTTTGTATTTACTTCAAGGATCCGCTTGATCTCTTCCAGGCTTTCTTCTGTTGCCTGTCTTCCGATCGCTGGATTAGCACCTGCCCCTAAACCCTGTGTGAGGTGAGGTCCCAGCTGTATCTTGTTTGGCACTTTACTCAATGCTATAGCCTGCGCATCGGTATTGCATATTATGAAATTAACGCCCTCGATATCCTGGGAGTACATGTGGTTCACCGCATTGCTCCCGCCGCCGCCAACACCAATTACTTTAATGATGGAGGATTGTTCTTTAGGCAAATCAAAATGGATCATGTTATTTTTATTTTGAATGTTGAATTATAATGGGTGAATTATTTTGAATTATAAATTATAAATTTTGAATTGTAAGACAAGCATCTAAGTTTTGAATTTAAAAATCTTCCTCATTTAAAAATCAAAATTTATAATTTAAAATATTACAAATGCGTGTCTTCTTCTTCTTTGAACATTTCGATCAAATTATTCTTAAACGTGTCCATAAAACCTTTCAAAGTTTTTCTCTGCCTGATCTTTACACCTTGTGTTCCTGTTACGGATTCCTCGGCCGGAATTTCTTCGGCTACAGGTTCACGTTGTAAGATCCCCGCGGCACTTCCCCTTATGAAATTGGTTTCAAGCTGCTTGTTCTTATTCTCATAATCATTATAGCCTTTCAATATCAGTCCGATACAGGTGCTGTACATGGGTTTAGCCAGCTCTTCAATGTGGCCGCCTGATAAATGCTCATTAGGATAACCGATCCTTGCATTCAGTCCTGTAACATATTCTGTAAGCTGGATCAGGTGTTTTAGCTGAGAACCACCGCCGGTCAATATTACACCACCATTCAACATACGGTTATCAAGACCGACCTGCTTCAAATGATAAGAGACAAAATCCATGATCTCACTCATACGAGCCTGGATGATATTGGCCAGATTTTTTACAGAGATCTCTTTCGGTGCCATGCCACGCAATCCGGGAATTGTGATGTAGGTGTTTGTTTTAGCTTCATCACTCAGCGCACTTCCGAATTGTATTTTCATTTGTTCAGCCTGTGTCTTCAATACACCCAATCCTGTCTTAATATCATTGGTAATATTTTCTCCCCCGAACGGGATCACTGCAGTATGCTTTAATATGCCTTCATAAAAAACTGCGAGATCAGTAGTTCCACCACCAATATCCACGATGGCAACTCCTGCCTCCAGGTCCTGGTCGCACATTACAGCAGCAGCAGAAGCAAGCGGTTGCAATACCAGGTCTTTGGTTATTAACCCCGCCTTTTCAACACTTCGGTTGATATTTCGAATCGCATTTTTATCACCTGTTATGATATGGAAGTTCGCGCCAACCTTTACACCGCTATATCCGATCGGGTTTGGGATATTTTGAAAATTATCTACAGTGAACTCCTGTGGAATAACATCGATGATCTGGTCACCGGCAGGAATATAAGTTCTGTATTGATCCGCAACCAACCTATCGATCTCTTCCTGCATGATCTCCTCCTCTATGCTTTGCCGAACGATATCACCCCGTGTCTGTAAGCTTTTGATGTGATGGCCTGCAATCCCAACATACACTTCCCCGATTTCAAGGTTTGGATTGGATGCATAACAATTTTCCAAAGCCTGCTGAATGGCTTTAATGGTTTGATCAATATTCAGCACCATACCATGCTGAACACCATTGCTGTTGGCACGGCCAAAGCCTAGTATTTCCAACTTGCCAAATTCGTTCTTACGGCCAGCAATAGCCGCAATTTTTGTGGTTCCGATATCAAGGCCTACGATAATGGGTTGTTCCTGGTTCATAGTTATATGTTTTGTATTTATTTATTTTTTGCTTTCCCCGCGGGTATTATAGCTTTGTTTATAAATCATTTTATTTCCAACTAATGTTCAATCCTTCATTAATAATTATTTATTGACCTTCTTCGGCATTACTGCTTTTGGTTTCTCAACTGCCTCTTTATCCACTGGCTTTTTAATAATTGTTTTTACTGCTGCTTTTTGGACGGGCTTTATATCTTTTTTTATTATAGGTTTCGCAATTGGCTTCGTGAAAGGCTTTACAACAGGCAAGTTCAACCTTTCCTGTGGTTTTGGTTCTTCTGAAGTATTGGAATTATCCCCTAATTCTTCACGCTGCAATGATTGTTGTATCATGCTTGCATCAGTATTCTTTTCTTTTTCCGTTACAAATGCTTGCAAAGAATCCTGTGACATCTTCTCAGCATTCGCTGCAATGATGTCCATCATCTGGATGGTACGCAAAGAATCAGCGCTTACATCATCTCGTCCTTTGATCTTTGCAACAACCTGGTTTTTATATTGAAGGTTGATCGAGCTATATAAGTTCCATCCCATTTTTGTCATTACCTTTTTATAAAATAGTTTAAGCTTATTAAATTTTTCTATTGCATTCATGGCATCGCCAAATACAATAACCTGGTTGCCTATTTTAGGGATCATTTCAAAATTATTCTGACCTGTTATATCAACCTGGTCGATCATTGCCATCAGGAACGGATCTGCCTGGATCAACGTACTGATATTCTTTATATCATTCAATAAATTACTATCACCCCTTGACAAAATGATCACATCCGTTGGAAACCCGGTGAACACGGGCAACCTGGCTGAGAACTTTTCACTTAATGGCAATTTCATATTAGAACTGTCTATATAAAATGTATTGCCGCTAATGGTGAATATCCTTGCTACCGGTTCACGTTCTTCTACCTTAACCCGGAGTACCTCATTATTATCAAAATATAGTTCCGCATCCTTGATCCAAACATCTTTTCTCAATGCTGTTTCCATTGATCGAAGGTCAAAGCCCTCTATGTTTTTCCCCACCGCATTCTTCCCGGCATGTTCGGCGATGATCTTTTTTACATCGTGCTGGTCAATAAAGAAATTATTACTTACTCCACTTATGTTTATATCTATGCCCTTACAAATCTTTTCATCCTTTTTTCGGACAGCCGCAACAAGCAATACAACAGAAGCAGAACCAATAATGATCCACAGGATGGTGAACAAAATGACTTTTATATTATATCGTGAATTACTAAACATGTCTATAATTAAATCTGTGTTCCATTTAAGATCTGTGATAAGGGTTCCACAAGCATATCGATATCGCCGGCACCTGCTGTGATCAGTAATCCGCGTTTATGCGTTTTAATTTCATTCAACAAATTCACTTTATCCAAAACCTGTACATTCCGGTTTTTCATTTTACCCATAATCAATTCGCTATTCACGCCTTCCATTGGTTTTTCCCTTGCAGGATAGATCGGTAATAATATTATGTTGTCGGACAGGCTGAGAACTTCCGCGAATCCATCGGCAAAATCTTTCGTACGACTAAACAAATGCGGCTGAAAGATCACCGTGCACTGCATTTCAGGAAATAATTCTTTTGCACCTGTTATCAATGCCCTTAATTCTTCCGGGTGATGAGCGTAATCATCTATCATCACCACATTTTCGCGCTTAATAATATATTCAAACCTTCTTTTCACACCACGGAAAGCTGTTACAGCTGCTTTTATTTTTTCACCTGTGATCCCCACAAATTTTGAAACTGCAATGGCTGACATAACATTCTCAATATTGTGCATGCCTCCCATATTTAATTCTACATCCTTAATACAGTCTTGATTTATTACGGCGTCAAATACATAGCTCCCACTCTGAAGTCTTATATTTTCTGCAAAAGCGCCTGCCGCATTATTGTTCATACTATATGTCATCTTATTTGCAGAAGAAAATTTACTGCTTCTTAATAACCCATGCTTCAGGATCAATAAGCCACCAGTTTTTACTTGTCCGCCAAATTCAATAAAAGCCTCTTCTAATTTTTCTGCCGTGCCATAAATATCCAGGTGATCTGCATCCATTGCTGTGATCACAGCAACATCCGGAAATAATTTTAAAAAGCTCCTGTCATATTCATCTGCCTCCACTACACAAATTTTTTTCCTGTTGTTTTCATTTTGCGATGACCAGAAATTTGTATTATAGTTCGTTGCTATCCCGCCTAAAAACGCAGTACAGCCTAAACCACTATGCCTAAAAATATGGCCTATCATTGCACTTGTTGTTGTTTTACCATGTGTTCCAGCCACGCAAATATTATACGAGCTTTTAGTTATCAATCCAAGGACATCACTTCTCTTTAATATGCTGTAATTATTCTCCTTATAATAATTATACTCAGAATGACCCGATGGTAACGCTGGAGTATAAATGATCAGTTCGGCATTTTTATCGAGCAGGGTCACATCATCCTCAAAATGTATTGCGATCCCTTCATCCTCCAGCTTCCTGGTCAATACAGTAGGTGTTTTATCATAGCCCCTCACTTGCTTTCCTACACTTATAAAATATCTAGCCAATGCACTCATTCCTATTCCTCCTATTCCAAGGAAATAAACATTTGATATATTATCCAGGTCTTTCACGAATCCACTAATGCTTTTAATATCTCTTTTGCAATAATTACATCGGCGTCTCCAACACCAAGTTTTCCTATATTATTTTTTAAGCTTTCCTGCAATTCTTCGTTTTTCGACAATGAAATAATTGATGGAACCAATTTATTTAACGCTTCATTGTCCCTGATCATAATGGCTGCCTCTTTATTTACCAGGCTCTGTGCATTGACTGTCTGGTGATCTTCAGCTGCAAACGGATATGGAACGAAAATCACTGGTTTTTTTACGAGGCACAATTCTGCAACTGCCATTGCACCGCTCCTGCTGATCACCATATCTGCTGCTGTATATGCATATTCCATCTGAGCTATAAAATCATTTGCATACACGTTGTTCATTCCTTGCACACGATCCGCAGCTTTTGCCTGGTAAGGCTTTCCTGTTTGCCAGATCAGCTGTATCCCATTTTCTTCAAAGAGCATTATATCCTTATCGATCGCTTCATTAATATTTTTTGCACCCAGGCTTCCACCCATGCTTAGTACGGTTTTTTTATCTTCACTAAAGGCAAAATGCTTCAATGCTTCTTCCTTAGTGATCGTTTGGCCCGCTATACTTTGCCTGACCGGATTCCCGGAGATCAGGATCTTATGCGCAGGAAAGAATTTTTCCATACCGTCACTTGCAACAAATATTTTTGTAGCCCTTCTGCCAAGAAAAATGTTACTCCTACCCGCAAATGAATTACTCTCATGAATAAATGTTTTGATCCCCTGGCTTTGAGCAAAACGCAACACCGGAAAACTTGAATATCCACCTACTCCAATAACAGCCTCTGGCTTAAAACTTTTAAAAATTGTACGTACCTGGTAAAAGCTTTTTAAAAGCTTGTAAGGCAGGCCAATATTTTTTATCAAAGAACTCCTGTTAAATCCTGCTATTTCCAATCCTTTAATTTCGTATCCTGCCTGTGGCACTTTATCCATTTCCATTTTTCCCCGTGCCCCGATAAAAAGAAATCTTGTATCCGGTGCGATCTTCTTTATTGCATTTGCAATTGCAATTGCAGGGAAAATATGTCCGCCTGTTCCTCCACCCGCAATGATGATACTCCTTGGTCCCTTAACAGGGAAAACTTCATCTTTTCTTTTTATGTCTTCCTCGGTCATTTATTATTATCAACTTAATTATTCATGTTCATCTTCTTCGGTAATTTTCTCCTCTTTTTCTTTAACGGCTTGCGGTTGAAGTTTGCCTTCCTGCTGTTCTACGTTTCTTGCCACGCTCAAAATAATCCCTATAGCAAGACAAGTAAATAAGAAGCTGCTACCTCCCATACTTACTAACGGTAACGTAACGCCAGTGTTTGGAAACAGGTTCACGTTCACACCCATGTTTGCGATCGCCTGGATCACCAATGTAAAGCTGAGTGCCAAAGCGAGAAAGGCTCCAAATGCATATGGGCATTTTCGATATACACGAATACAACGGTATAAGAAAAGCAGGTAGACAAATATGATCAATGCCGCACCAAGCAACCCGTACTCTTCAATAATGATCGCATAAATAAAATCACTGTAACTGTGTGGCAGAAAATTTCTTTGTTCGCTGTTACCGGGCCCGAGTCCAAGCCAGCCACCATTTGCAATAGCGATCTTTGCCTGGTTTATCTGGTAAAGTTTTTCATTGTCATCTTCTTTCTTACTGTACATGAAGGTCTGAATCCGGCTTATCCAGGTAGGGATTCTTCCCGCAGAAATGATCGCAGGTAATTTTTTTGATTCATGCGCCTTTGTATCATATGTAGAAACAGCGATAGAGATGAGTAAGATGATTGGAACCAAGGCTATACCTAATGTATATAAGATATGTTTCACGCTTACCCTGCCGATAAACATCAGTAACAGGCTTGTGCCAAAAATTAATACAGCTGTTGAAAGATTTGCAGGTGCGATCAGGACACAAATGATCGCTACGGGCACGATAATAGGTAAAAATCCTTTTTTAAAATCTTTGATCACATTTTGTTTACGGCTTAATTGCCTGCTCATATACATGAACAATGCAAGCTTTGCAAGATCTGAAGTCTGGAAGGTCATATTGATCACCGGTAGTTTGATCCACCTGCTTCCTGCATTCAGCTGTACACCAAATAACAGCGTATAGAATAACAATGGAATGGATATAAGGAACAGTACCAATGCCACTCTTGAATAAACGACGTAATTGATCCGGTGGGCAAAATAAATGATGATCAATCCCAAAATGATAAATGCAAATTGCTTGAATAAATAACTTTCTGTACTCTTACTCATCCTGTACGCCAGTGATCCGGTACTGCTATATACCAACAACAGGCTTGCAAGCGTTAGAATGATCACAATTGCCCAAATAAATTTATCTCCCCGTGTTTTACTTACAAGGTTATCGCCCATATTACTGAAAGTGGGAGAAAGAATGGATCTTATTTTAATGTTGTCAGCCATTGATCATTAATCAGCATTGTTGTGTTATTTGTAATCCCGGTTCATCGTGACACACTTGTACTGCATATCATTATGCAGTATATTATAGATTTTTTACCGCCTGCTTGAATTGTTTACCCCTGTCCTCATAATTTTTAAAAAGGTCGAAGCTTGCACACGCAGGGCTCAGTAATACCACATCTCCTTTATTGGAAAAATGAAATGCGGCTTGAACTGCTTCCTGTGCATTCTCAGTATTCACCATCAGTGATACGATCTCTCCAAATGCTTCATGGATCTTCCTATTATCAGTGCCCATGCAAACGATCGCTTTTACTTTTTCCCTTACCAATTCTTTGAGTAATCCATAGTCATTCCCTTTATCCACCCCACCAAGTATCAAGATCACAGGCTTCATCATACTTTCAAGCGCAAACCAGGTGCTGTTCACATTTGTTGCTTTGCTGTCATTGATAAAATCCACTCCTTTGATCGTGCTCACGTGCTCCATGCGGTGTTCCAGGCTTTCAAAAGTTTGCAACGCCTCGCGGATCTTTTCTTTTCGGATATCCACCGCCGTTGCTGCCATACTTGCGGCCATACTGTTATATTGATTGTGTTTTCCTTTGATCGCAAAATCTTCAACACTCATTTGCATTTCTTCACTCTTCCATTTGAGATGCATCTTTGCGTTTAGCAAGTACGCTCCTTGTGGCAGTTCTTTACTCATGGTAATGGGGGCTTGGGTTGATTTTATGGGATAGTTAGTTATGTGCTGCATGGTGGTCTGGTCATCAAGATTGTAAATAAATACATCTTCTGCCTGCTGGTTCTCTGTTATTCTGAATTTGCTATCCACATAATTTTGGATGCTATAATTATAGCGATCCAGGTGGTCCTCGGTGATATTGGTGATCACTGCCACATCGGGCCGGAATGATTTTATATCATCCAGTTGAAAGGAACTGATCTCAACCACGTACAATTCCTTTGGATCTTTTGCTACCTGTTTTGCAAATGAATATCCGATGTTGCCAACCATCGCACAATCCAAATGGGCATACTTGCAGATATGGTATGTTAATGCTGTTGTCGTTGTTTTTCCGTTGCTACCAGTTACGGCTATGACTTTACTGTT
>JBDSDG010000009.1:0-16261 GCA_039920685.1 Ferruginibacter sp. | reverse complement strand
TGTCAATAGATTTTATTGAAAACGGAACTACATCTCCAGCTGTTCAGAACGTATCATTTATGGCTTCAAGGGGTAAACTCACTGCCATCGTTGGAGAAAGCGGTTCAGGTAAAACAGCTACTGCATTATCTATCCTGGGATTGTTGCCACAATCTGCAAAGGTTAGCGGCGAGATATTATTCAGTGCAGATGAAACTCGGCGGTTCAAGCTAAACGGGCTTCCGGAAAATGCACTTAAGAATATCCGGGGCAACCAGGTGAGCATGATCTTCCAGGAACCAATGACCTCTTTGAACCCTGTCTTAACCTGTGGCTTCCAGGTAATGGAATCTTTAATAACACATAAGAAACTCACAAGGAAAGATGCACGGGCAGAAACCATCCGAATTTTTGAACAGGTGGAACTTCCGGAACCTGCGTCTATGATCGGCCGTTATCCTCATGAAATAAGTGGTGGACAAAAGCAGCGGGTAATGATCGCTATGGCAATGAGTTGTAAACCGGATCTGCTGATCGCTGATGAACCCACCACTGCGCTCGACGTTAGAATGCAAAGAAATATCCTGCAGCTGATAAAAAAACTACAGCAAAGCAACAATATGGCTGTTTTGCTTATAACACATGACCTCGGACTGGTAACGGATGTTGCCGATGAAATAATTGTAATGTATAAGGGAAGGATCGTTGAACAGGGAAACGCCGTTACAATTTTAAATGAACCACAACACCCTTATACAAAAGCTTTGTTATCCTGTCGCCCGGTCTCGGTACAGAAAGGCATAAAGCTTCCTATGTTGCAGGATTTTCTTACTGATAAAACATTTGTAAAACATGATGTTCTCAAAGAAAAAATAGTAACCCCCAAAGAAAATATCAATGAACCTGCATTATCGGTAAAGCAGCTCAAGGTTTACTTTCCAATGAACAGGAATATTTTTGGAAGGCCAGGGTCTTACTTTAAAGCAGTTGATGATGTAAGCTTTGATATTGGGCAATCTGAAACAATTGGGCTTGTAGGTGAAAGCGGTTGTGGTAAAACTACACTTGGCCGTGCCATATTAAGATTGATCAAACCAACTGAGGGAAAGATCCTGTTAGACGGAAAAGATATTACAAATGTTTCCACGAGCGAATCAAGGCTAATGGCCAGGCAACTGCAGATCGTTTTCCAGGATCCATATGGATCACTTAATCCCCGCATCAGTATTGGAAAGGCGATACTGGAACCACTAATGGTTCACAAGTTGCACACCAATAACAAAGAAAGAAAAGAGGTCGTTATCGATACGCTCGAAAAAGTTCAACTGCAGGCTGATCATTATAAACGATTTCCCCACCAGTTCAGTGGCGGACAACGGCAACGCATTTGTATCGCACGTGCGCTGATATTGAACCCGTCTTTCCTTGTATTTGATGAAAGTGTATCTGCGCTGGACGTAAGTGTGCAGGCAGGAATATTGAACCTTGTAAATGAGCTAAAGGCAGCATATCATTTTACGTCTATCTTTATTTCACACGACCTTGCAGTTGTACATTATATCAGTGACCGGATCCTCGTAATGCGTGAAGGAAAAATAATTGAAGAAGGGAAAGCAGATGATATTTATTTTCATCCCAAAATGGAGTATACTAAACAGCTGATTGAAGCCATTCCCGGAGGAAGGCTTAATTAATCCTCATCATAATCCTCTTTGGTATTAATGTCGTTATAATAATCACTCTCTTCAAAAAAGTTCTTTCCACTTTTCCGAAAGCTGAATAACATCTTTTTTAATTGCAGGTTCAATTGATCAGCAACAGGCTGCTGGTCGCTTAACTTTACACCAGTAAGTGATAGGACAGAAATATCACTGCTCACTTGATTGATACTATCGGGTTGAATTCCGCTAAGCCCTATCTTCCATTGTTCCGCTTTTTTTATCCTGTATTTATAAAAATACACCCACCCCGTTTTTTTCTTTATGCTTACCTGTTGTTTGGATAAATAAACAATAGAATCTAACCTGCTATAATCATTCAGGTTTACCAGTGAACTTCTTGTAATATCCAATTGGCTTTTATATTTTGAAGGAAACAGTGCTGTCTTGTTGATCTTTTCCATCTCACGGTATAATGTACTTCTGTATCTATCATTCGCAGCGAGGTTATAGATTAGAGAATCGGGAACAGGCTTATTATTCCGAATCATCAGGATCGCAGTATTTAATTTTACTTCATTGTCTTTTGAGTATAGCAATTTTGTAAAGAAACTGCGGACATTTAGATTCTTATCGTAATAAGGCATTAGCAGAACAGAATAATTATGTAAGGCATCCTGCTCATTATTGTAATCAAATTCTTTTATGCCGTCATCATTTAGGGAAGTCTTATTTTCTGCCTGCAGCTGCTTTTCATCTTTTGCTTTTTGCTTTTTTAATGCAACTATAGCATCAATGTATATACTGGAAAAATACCGGTCATAACTCTCCTGCTTAACAAATCCACTATCCACAAGCTTGACCAGGAGATCGATCACCTTTTCTTTATAATCATCAAGTGACGCCAGCTGCATCATCTCCGGAAAAAGCTTGACAGTTAATGCAAGGCTGTCTTCGAGGTTATTAAAAACGGTGGTATAGTCATAGTTGTTTTCAAAAATCGGCGGATCAGATATCATCAATGCCTTTAACTGCTGGTATGCGGCTTTGGTCTTGATACGGGATAAGGCTTTGATCACTTCATTCTGAAATAAGCTGGTATCAGACGTCTGCTGGTAGATGTTTTTGAGGTGGGTAACAAGGACGTCTGAAGTGGTGTCTTTTATGTAACCCATTTCACTGATCAGTTTGCTTTTTGTGCTGTAATAATCCTTCTCCCCGGGTGAAAGCGTGTTTATCGCATTCAGCATCAACGGGATCCCGGCAATGCCATAATTTATATTCCCGATCGATTGCCTTGCTTTCATCAGCAATGCACTATCATCACCTAAAAGGTCATTAAAAAAAACCGGCACCCTGTTCTGATAAATATTGATCTCCTTATCGTTTTGCAAGGGACGGAAAGTTTTAAAGAACTTATTGGCAAGCTCACCTGTACCGTTGATCGTATCACCAACCGTAGAGATGCCATACATAAAATTATTCTTAAGCAGCAACATATGCCTGATCATCCGGGAACTACCGGTATCGCGTAAACTGAAGCTAACGGATGAAAAGTCCCTTTCAGTTTTATATTCAACCTTCCCGTACAGGTACATATCCCGCTTTTTGAAAAGTGACGATATTTCTTCCTGCCAGTATTTTGCCGAATCCTTAATGAAATAATATTTAGGAAATTCCCGCACCTGTACTGCTATCATCTCGCCGGTAGAATCACTTTTAAAGATCCCATTCTTTGGCTTTGGCCAATAACTTATATATCCCTGCGGGTTATTTCCATTTGATGCGTCATCAATTGTTTGTTCTATCAATGATCGCATTCCTTCATCTATTTCAGGAACAATGGCTGTTTGAACAACAGCACGCAAAAAAGTATCAGTATAAGCCCGTGCAGCACCATATTTAAACGGCTGGAATGTAAATGAATCGAACAAGTGCCCTTTGCCGCTTGTTCTGTGAGCAACAACATAATAATGTGGACCATGAACAAAAAAGCAGGCAGTGATAAAAGACCCATTCTTTAATTTCTCATTTATTTCAAGGGCAGGGAAACCCTTGAATGTGGTATGCACCCGGCTTAATTGCCGTTCAAAATGATCCGGATCGCAGAAGGATGCTTCCGCCAGGCTAAGATCAAAAGTATCTTCTTCAATAAAATTAAAATTGTAAATGCTCTTTTTAAAAATAAGATAGGCGTCACCGTTGGTTTGATCAGCTGCCTCATATTCCCACCGGTCCTCTCCTGAAAGATTGTTATAAAACTCGATTGGCATTTGCGGCAGTTGCATTGAAAATCCTCCTTGTGCAGGCTGAAACAAGACCTGCCTGAATTCTTTTGACTTTAAGGAAATGGATGAAAAAAATTGTCCCGCTTCTTTCCCTGCTACATAATTCTCCTTCCCGCTCATTTTAAAAATGATGATCTCGAAAGGCGTGACAAATATCTGGTAACGCTGCAGATCGCCACGGCGGGTTCTATTCGTAATATCATAACCGGTATAACCATTGTTTTCAACAGCCTTCTTCGTCAATATTTTTCCCGGGATATTTTCATATAGCACACTGTCAACCTTTCTCAACACTTCTTTTTCAGGTTCATTCAAAAATGCAGCGTGCGTCTTCACCCTGGTAACCAGGTAATAAGCACCGTTACTCATGTCAGCATATTGCCTGCGATCCAGGTTATTGTAATCCTGGCTCACTTTATAAAGGTCTCCGGGAACATTTACACTATAGAATTTATCATCTGAAAACTTTTTTTGAAAGACAACAGGAACGTGGAGAACGTCAATAGAATTCTTTTGCAAGCCATTTCGATCGGCCATTTTTACTGGCTTTAACTTATATCCTTTCTTTCGAAGCAATTCTATTACTCCCCTGCTGCCGGGTAAATGAGCAGCACCAACACCCGCAAATAAAGATGTATGCCTGATGATACTATCGATCGAATTGGCCTGGATCTCATTTCTTTTATATAAAAATTTTTCACGAAAAGCGATCGATTGCTCAATAAGGTTATCCAAAGAATCCATCAGGTCGAGGTCTCCCTTGCGGTAAGCCTGCTGAATCTTTTCCACATAGTCATTCATAAAATCTACATCCAGGTCATTGTTCTTTTTCTTTTTCTCCTTTGCCATATCCGCATATGCTTCGAGCACCAACCTTTCTGCCTCGTAGTAATTCTCTACACCTGCCGCCTTTTTACCAAGCTTTCTCCCCGTTTGAAAAATATATAGATCAAGAAATGTATCTTCTTCAAAATCCTCTTTTGTTTTATATGACCTGTACAACAAATTATTTACGATAGCAGGTTCCGTTTGAAGGGCAGATTTTAATTCATCCACATAACTCTTTATACGGAATGAATTCTCTGTCACGAAATCATTTCCTGCCTGTTGTACAAATGATGCATAATTTTCTTTGAGCCTGTTGAGTTGTATCATCTCTCCCTGCCAAACATCAGGATTTAACTCAAGGGCAACTGCTTCAACCTTTTTTATGGCGTTATAAAAAGAATCGCTCAGGTGAAATACCAGTTTACTGCTTACATGCATGGTGCCGAAAAGATAGGAAGGCCTGGTAAGGCCGTTTCCCGTTATCTCCCATAAAAGGCTTGGGTATTTATCATTGCTCTTTTGCTGGGCAAACACGGTGAGAGAAAGCTGTAAAAGACCAACTAAAATGATTCGAAACTTCTTATTAAACATTGGATGGCTATCTGGCAATGAAGTTATAGACAGTTTTTCAACCTATAACGTAAATACAGTTAATTTATGTAACTTTGCCCACTTTTAAAATCATGCCGTAACATGATAAGCGTCTTACCCGGTAATGGTGAGGCTATATCGCTGTAAGATCTTACAGTACTGGCATGTAGTAAATAACTTTAAAATAATAATTTATTACATGAAATTATCCCAATTTCGTTTTGACCTTCCCCTGAACCTCATCGCTCAACATCCAACAAAAAAAAGAGAAGAAAGCCGCATGATGGTTGTTCACCGAAAGACCGGTGAAATCGAAAGCAAGCAGTTTCGCGATATCATGGAGTATTTTAATGACAAGGATGTATTCGTTGTCAACAATACAAAGGTTTTTCCCGCCCGCATGTATGGTCGAAAAGAAAAGACAGGCGCCAAGATAGAAGTTTTTTTATTGCGTGAACTAAACAAAACAAATAAATTATGGGATGTGATCGTGGATCCGGCCCGTAAGATCCGCGTTGGAAACAAATTATATTTTGGCGATAGTGATGAACTGGTTGCGGAGGTGATCGATAATACCACCAGCCGTGGCAGAACCATTCGCTTCCTGTGGGATGGAACTGATGAAGAGTTCAGGCAGATGCTGGAGATCATGGGTGAGACTCCTTTACCAAAGTATATCAAGCGCAAGCCCGAAGATGAAGATAAAGAACGGTACCAGACTGTTTATGCTAAGCACGAAGGCGCTGTTGCGGCCCCTACTGCCGGATTGCATTTTAGCAAAGAACTGATCAAGCGCCTGGAGATACAAGGTGTGCGTTTTGCCGAGGTCACCTTACATACAGGCCTGGGAACATTCAGGCCTATAGAGGTTGAGGACCTTAGTAAACATAAAATGGATGCTGAATATTATAAGATAGATGAAACAGCCTGTGCCATTGTAAATAAAGCAAAGCTTACTGGCCATCGAATCTGCTCAATCGGAACTACCACCATGAGAGCAATGGAAACTTCTTATACTGCCCAGAAATTATTAAAGCCGTCAGAAGGGTGGACAAATCATTTTATACATCCACCTTATAACTTCAATATTGCAGATGCATTGGTTACAAACTTTCATTTACCAAAAACAAGCTTATTGATTATGGCCTGTGCATTTGCTGGGTATGACCTTATGATGGAAGCGTATAAAAAAGCTATTAAGGATAAATACCGGTTTTTCAGCTATGGAGATTCTATGCTGATCATATAAAATATTTGCTGAGAATGTTGACTTTGGCTCCCCTATGGGAGCTTTTTTTTATGAGAAAACCCAGGATTATGGAAAGTTGAAGGCAAAAAAAAGGGGCCATGATAGAAATCAAAGCCCGTATTAATCCAATATCCTATGAAAAACCATACTATAAACGCAGGATCTGCCGGTTTAGTTTGTTGAAGAAAAAATATTTGAAAAATATATTTGAATGGTTAATACGGCTGGTAAACATCATTAAAGATTGTAATTTTAAAAAAACTTTGGTCATGCGCACTATAGAAGAGTGGTTGGATGAATATGGAGAAAGCCACAAGAATGAGACGAATAAAACAATTCACTGGATCTGTGTGCCGGCTATATTCTTTTCCCTTATGGGAATATTCTATAGCATAAAATTGCCTTTATTTATAAAAGAAATGCAGGTAAATCTTGCGGTTATAGTGATGGCCCTGGTGATCATTTATTATGCAAGCCTATCCAAAACGCTTTGGGTAGGGATGTTGATCTTCGGTATAGCTTGCCTTGGATTGTGTTATATAATTGAAAAAACCAGTCTTATCCCATTGTGGATGTTTTCTATTGCTGTCTTTTTTTTGGCATGGATCGGGCAATTTTATGGCCACAAGGTTGAAGGAAAAAAACCATCCTTTTTTAAGGACCTGCAGTTCTTAATGATCGGACCCGCATGGCTGATGAGCTTCGTTTACAAAAAGATCGGACTTAAGGTCTGAGCTAATATCTAAAATTAATTGGCAATAAATGTAAGTAAGGTGGGGTTCATTGGATTCGAAATATCGTATAAATTCAATCCCGTTTCCATATAACAGATCAATAGATCTCCGAATGGTATCACGTCTATAAAAAATCCTCCCGTTATCGTTCTTATTATTACCGGATTAGCTGGATCCAGCACATTGTAAACCTTTAGACCTTCGTTATTGCAACAGACATACAAAGCATTTCCATGCAATCCTAACCCTTGTGGACTATTGATCAATACCTTTTTTATAAGTAATGGTTGAAAGATATTGCGGATGTCGTGGATATACAACCCACTTTCTGCAGGGCCGCAATCAGAATTTCCCTTCAATGTTACAAAGGCAACGGAATCATTTGCTACAACCGGATCGCAACTGCGTGCGTGATGCGCCTCACTGATCCTGGAAGGTATAGAAGGTGTGTCAATTGAATAAATGTATAAACCTGTCCGCGTTCCGATAAATAACCGGTTGTTAAAAGGATAGATCGTTTCTATATCCAAATTCATATCGCTTGTGTTGGTATTTACAGGGTTGTAAGGATCAGTTATGTCATAAGAATATAAATAATGATTGTCAACCGCATAGAGGTAATTCCCAACGATCGTAAATTTTGAAAGCGAACCTGCAACGCCAGTGGAAGCGGAATTGCTGGAATTATCTGCAGCATCTTTACTGCATGAGCAACAAATAATTATTACCAACAGCAGCCAGCTAAATTTTTTGTAAGATATCATTGGTCAGTTTTTGAGGCGATTAATTTTTGTAGCATTGATTTAAAACAGAATCCTTTTGCCAGCCAACTACAACACTGTCATTCCGGGGACATTCATAGTAGCCGGTTTCTGTTGGTTGTGCGTGAAAATAATTATGAAGTCCGCCAGGAAAACCACCCAGAACCCGTTTTACTTCATTCACATTATTTGGGTCAGAAATGTCTATTACAACCAGGTCATTGTAATTATTCGAATACAAAAAATTATTCTTAATGGAGATCTGGGAACTTCCGTTTATAGTTATAAAACCGATCCTATGCGCAAGTGAAGGATTGCTATTGTCAATTACATGAATTCCCTTTCCCAACTCAAGCTGGTATATTAGGTTGCCTTTGGCATAAATGTTACCCGGATTGGTGACTGGCAATGCTGTAGCGGTGTAGAATATCTGTTTTGCCGTGGCTTCGGCGCTATAGACCGGCTTGTTTCCCCACACCATTTTGGGTGTATAATAATCCGGTGGATGAAATCTATCTTTTTCCCAGCAAGACGAATAAGTAACAAATAGCAGGAGGATAACTAATATTCTCATTAGGGTGGTTTGATTTAAAGAGTAGGTGGCGGAAAAATATGCTGCCTGGATAATTATATTCTTACAGGCTTACTGATAAACTTTTACCGAGGCGGGTAAGGTCTTGCAGGATAGAGTCACCTAATGGAATTCCATGCTGCTTGCGGTGTTTCTCCATTTCCGTTTCTGGTTCACCTGGAATAACCACATGTTCAAAACCTTCTATAGTTTTAGCTCTTTTAAAATCCCGGATCCAATTATCCATATTTGATTTAAAATCAGCTGACTTGCGGAATGCATCGATCCGCATGGCACCAAAAAAGTGCCCGATCCCTTTTCCAGGCATTTGCTCCGGCATTGCAAGGTATGCCGGGAAGGGAGGAACCCACGGGCCATAGTTTGCCCCACTGAGGACAGCAGAAAAAATATCAACGATACTGCCGAGCATAAATCCTTTATGACTTCCATGCTCCCTGTCACCGCCGAGCGGTAGCATTGCCCCGCCATCTTTTAATTCATTCGCATTTGTGCTTGGGATACCTTCTTTGGTCTGAATCCAACCTAACGGTGAGGGCTGTCCTTTTCTTTGAAGAATCTCCAGTTTTCCATTTGATGCAGTTGTTGTTGCAAAATCAGCGACGAATGGTTGTTCCTCACCAGCAGGGATTGCAACGGCGATCGGGTTTGTGCCCAGCATTTTTTGTTTCGAGAAGGTGGGAGCAACGAGCGCTGATGCGTTTGTCATGGCAATACCGATCATGTCATGGCAAAGCGCCATCATCGCATGATAACCGGCGATACCAAAATGATTGCTGTTCTGAACACTTACCCAACCGCTGCCGACGTTTTTAGCTTTATCTATGGCTACCTGCATGGCAAAGGGAGCGACCACGAGTCCAAGCCCGCTATCACCATCAACCACTGCCGTGCTTGGTGTTTCGTGAATGATTTTTATTTGTGGATCACTGTTCACTCGGTTTACTTCCCATAGCCTAACGTAACCGCTTAGCCTCGCAACACCGTGACTATCTACACCGCGAAGATCTGCGCTAAGCAATGCCTTCGCTGCGGTGTCTGCGTGAATATTGCTACAACCTATTTTTTTAAAAATATCTTTCGAGAATGATAATAGCTGGTCATACGCAAAAACATGTTCCATTTAACGAAGATAACAGAGATATAGATACACGGATTACACGGTTGATTTATAGATACCCGGATTATACGGATTTAATGGATCAGTCGGATCAATTTGATGGCTAACATTTGCACATTGTTCTTTAGCCCTGGTATCTGTATAATCCGTTTCATCCATGTATCAATTGTATTTAAAAAAATTCGTGTAATCCGTGTTTCTATTTTCTGCGCTTCAATAAAAGCAGCCATATGGTATGCCGGTGAACGTATTGTGACACAACGATGATGCTATAACATTTACTGTTGGTTAAAAAAAATTCGCGTCATCTGTGTCATCCGTGTTTCTCTTCAACATTTCCTTAAATTTGCAACCCGTTCAATAAATCAATCACCATATGGGAAGAATATTTGAAGTCAGAAAGAGCAGCATGTTTGCCCGTTGGGACAAGATGGCCAAGAATTTTACCCGCATTGGCAAAGAGATCGCTATTGCTGTAAAATCCAGCGGACCAGATCCGAATAATAATCCTGCGCTGAGAAGATGCTATCTGAATGCAAGGGCTGTTGGTATGCCAAAGGATCGTGTGGAAGCTGCAATCAAAAGGGCGATGGGTAAGGATACGAGCAATTACGAGGAACTGTTATATGAAGGATATGCGCCCCACGGTGTGGCAGTATTAGTGGAGACTGCAACCGATAATCCTACACGAACTGTGGCGAATGTGCGCATGCATTTCACAAAAGGGCACGGAACGCTTGGAACCAGTGGCAGTGTTGCATTCGGGTTTAAGCATATGAGTGAATTTAAGATCAAGAAGAACCAGCTTGATGTAGATGAACTGGAATTGGAACTTATAGATTTTGGGTTGGAAGAGATCGGGGAAAATGAAGAAGGAAATATTATAATCCGCACTCCGTTCAATGAATATGGTAATATGAGTAAAGCATTGGAGGAAAGAAAAATTGAAGTTATCAGTGCTGAACTCACCTGGGTTCCGTCGTCAACAATAGAATTGAATGAAGATGAATCCAACGAGGTTTTGAAATTGGTTGATCATTTAGAACAGGATGATGATGTGCAGAAGGTGTATCATAATTTGAGGTAAACGGGATGCGGGATACGGGATAGTTGAGAATTCCAAATACCAGATCATTGGCACTGTAATGTTTGTACATTGCATGAACCTTAAACTATGAACTATGAACTAGGAACTATGAACTATGAACCTCAAACCTTCAAACCTCAAACTTCTATCTCCCCCTTCATATAAAACACCGCCCTGCCGCTCATGCTAACTCTTTGATCGCTCAATTGCTCGCACCACAATTCTCCAACACGATTAGAAAGTTGCAATGCATGAAGCTTATTCTTATGTAATTTTTCACTCCAGAAAGGGATCAGTTGAGAATGTGCAGAGCCAGTTACAGGATCTTCATCAATGCCAACACCGGGTGCAAAAAACCTGGAAACAAAGTCGACATGGTTAGCCCGGGAAGGCGAGCCGGGTGCGGTTATGATAAGCTTATCAATGTATCTCTTCATCAATGAAAAATCCGGTTCACAAATCTTTACTGCGGATTCATCCATCAATTCAACCAAAAGGTCGCGGTGCTTATATACTCCAATAATTTCAACATTGCCAAGAATTTGTGACAATTGCTCAGGAAAATCGTCTGTCCGTTCCGGTTTCCATGAAGGAAAATCCATGCTAATCATGCCCGCTGCATTTCTAACTTTCAAAAGCCCGCTTTTTGAGCTGAATGTGATCTCCTCTTTTTCGACCTTAATAATATTGAACAACAGAAATGCGCTCGCCAGGGTTGCATGGCCGCATAAGTTGATCTCAGCAGCAGGCGTGAACCAGCGGATGTCATAATCAACACCTTTTGTTTTTGAAGCAACAAAGAATACGGTTTCCGAAAGGTTATTTTCTAAAGCGATTTTCTGCATCAATGCTTCATCGATCCACATTTCTAAAGGAATTACGGCGGCTGGGTTGCCTCCGAAGAGTTTGTCGGTAAATGCGTCAATCTGATATAGGAGAAGCTTCATTTTATAACACAAATTAAATCACGGATTACACGAATTATGTTGAGCACAATACATTTCCTGAAGCTTTACCTTTGTTATTATTATTAATCGTTTTATCTACTCTGCCATCATTTCTTTTATCACTTTAACCACGTCTTCTGTATTTGGCTTGCTAAAATAATCACCGTCACTGCCATAAGATGGCCTGTGAGCCTTGCCGGTGATCGTTCTTGGAGAAACATCGAGATGGCGATAGCCGCCTTGCTCTTCCATTACCTTATTGAACATGTAGGCAGCAGCACCTCCCGGAACATCTTCATCCACAAATAGGATCCTGTTTGTCTTTTTTAATGAACCAATGATCATGTGATGAATATCAAATGGCAATAACGTTTGTACATCCACTACTTCGCAACTGATATTGTGTGAATCAAGTGAAGCAGCTGCTTCAAGCACGATCCTTAAAGTAGAGCCATACGTAACAATGGTTATATCTGCTCCTTCTTTTACGATCTCTGGAATACCTAACGGTACCGTATATGCGAGTAAATTGGAAGGAAGCTTTTCTTTTAGTCTGTATCCATTCAGGCATTCGATCACCAGGCCCGGATCGTTTCCCTGCAGCAGTGTATTATACATCCCGGCTGCCTGTGTCATGTTTCGCGGAACACAAACGTACATTCCTCTCAAAGCATTTATGATCATTCCCATCGGGGACCCACTATGCCATATACCTTCCAGCCTATGCCCTCTGGTTCTTACGATCAATGGCACACTTTGTTGTCCGGCAGTGCGATAATGCGTTGTGCATACATCGTCGCTTAAAGGCTGCAATCCATATAATAAATAATCCAGGTACTGTATCTCCGCAATGGGCCTTAATCCACGAAGCGCCATTCCGATCCCCTGGCCCATGATAGTTAATTCCCTTATCCCCGTATCAAATATGCGTTGCTTGCCATGCTTTTCCTGCAAGCCACTGAAGCCCTGGTTTACGTCACCGATCTGTCCCAGGTCTTCTCCAAATGCAGCCACTTTATTATTGGTGGCAAATAGCTGATCAAAATAATTGTTCAATACTTCAAAGCCATTTACGGTTGGTGCATTTTCCTCAAAAAAAACGGGGACGGCGGGCACTTTGAGAGCAGACCTGCTTCCCTCATTATATAGATATGAATCGTATAATCTTGTTCCTTCTGCATGGTATGTAGAATGAAAGGCTTCAATTGCGGCAGTTGCAGGGGAATCTTTAGGAAGTATATCCAACGCACTTGACATTGCCTTCAGAATATTTCTACGCATGGGCTCTTTTGTCAACTGTAGCTCTGTCGCAATTGGTTGAATGCGGGCATCCGCTTTACAAGCAGTGTTTAATAACGTCAGCGCATTTTCAACAGTTTCTTTTAATGGAGATAAATATTTATCCCAGGCTTTTTGCTTGCTTTCTTTTACAAATGAGATCGCATTTTCCTCGATCACATTAAGCTCATCTTCATCAGCAAGAGCATTGGCCAATATCCATTCCCTCATTTGTTTAAGGCAATCCCATTCCTTTTCCCATGACAACCTTTCCTCCAGCTTGTAACGTTCATGGCTACCTGAAGTGGAATGGCCTTGCGGCTGAGTTATCTCTTCTACATGAAACAGTGCGGGAATATGAGTATCTCTTATCTTTTGAACGGCATGTTCCAGGATCTCACACATCCCGGCATAATCCCAGCCTTTTAGTTTATAGATATCAATGCCGTTCGTATCTTCTTCCTTTTGTAAACCGGATAAAGCGTCGGAGATAGACGCCTTGGTTGTCTGGTATTTTTTGGGAACTGAGATCCCGTAACCATCATCCCAAACAAAAACTGCCAAAGGCACCTGTAAAACACCGGCAGCATTCATGGTTTCCCAAAAATGGCCTTCGCTGGTAGACGCATCGCCGATAGTGCAAAAGCAGACTTCATTTCCATTGTCTGATAATTCAGTGAATTGCTTTAAGGCGGGTGTGTTCCGAAATGATTTCGATGCAAATGCGAGCCCTAGCGCCCGTGGCATTTGGCCGGCAGTAGGCGCAATATCAGCAGAAACATTTTTAAGATTGGCGAGATCAAGCCAATTTCCTTCCTTGTCTACATATTTTGTGGCGAAGTGTGCATTCATTTGCCTCCCTGCACTGAACGGATCGTGTTCAATATTAGGATCTGCATATAACTGAGAAAAAAACTGTTCAACGGTGGCTAATTCACTTGAAAACATGAAGGTCTGATCACGGTAATATCCTGACCTGTGATCGCCCGGTTTGAAGAATTTCGCCATAGCAACCTGTGCAACTTCCTTTCCATCGCCAAAGATGCCAAATTTTGCTTTACCCGTGAGTACTTCTTTTCGTCCAAGAAGGCTTGTTTCCCTGCTTTCGCAGCAAATACGATAATCTTTCAAAACCTCATTTCTAAAATGCTCGAAACTCAGTTTTTCCTGTAAGGCAGCATCTTTATTTTCCATAAACCATTAATAAGCTACAAAAATATTGAATTTCAGTACTGCTTTGTTAAATATGTGCAAAGTGAGTAACAATTTTCGTCTTAATAAAACGTTTTCTTATCTTTACGACCGTGTAAAATAATAATGATGAGGAAATTGTTTTTTTTGACTGTTATTGTGTTGATTTCAAGCGGGCTTTATGCACAACAAAGCGAAACTGCTATAACACAAAAACCAGCTACTGATACCAAAACAGAGGTTAAAAAGCCGGTTGAGGATGTATTGGTCATTAAGCAAGATGTTCATGATTTCGGTAAGATCCCGCAGGGCAAACCAGTTAACACTGTTTTTACCGTTACCAATGTTGGAAAAGAGCCATTAAAGATTGCAAATGTGCAGGCAAGTTGTGGTTGCACAACACCTGAATGGGATAAAGAGACAGCCATTTCCCCGGGACAAGACAGCAAAATAACAGTAGGATATAATGCGGCTGCAGAAGGGCCCTTTACCAAGCTTATTACTGTGACTTATAATGAAACGGGTTCGAAACAACTTACCATCAAAGGGGAAGTCTGGAAAACACCTGCTGCGAGCGCCCCTGAAAATAGAAGCTTAAACGATCTAAAAAATAAATAAACACTTCTTAAAAAAAATAAACAGTATGAAAAAATTATTATTCGGTTTGATGACCCTGGCTTTAACAACTGGTGCTTTTGCTCAAAAAAAGTCGGAAGACGTTGCGAAATTTAAAAGTGAAACAATCGACCTTGGCAAATTACAACAGGGTACTCCGAGTACAGCTATTTTCAGCGTAGCGAACATTGGTACAGAACCCTTGATCATCGAACAGGCAAATCCTACCTGTGGTTGTACAATAAGTGATTATACAAAAGAGCCAATTGCTAACGGTAAAGCAGGTTCAATTAAAGCTACTTACAATGCAGCAAATGTTGGTGCATTTGAAAAACACCTGACAGTTAAATTTGCCGGTGTTGCGGATGTAAAAAGCATCACTATCAAAGGTGAAGTTTTAAGCAAAGAGGATTATGCAAAACTTAATGGAGGTTCAGCTGCTGAAACAACAACCCCTGCAACAAGTACAGAAGTGATTCCTGCTGATGCTGCTGTAATGCCTGCAGCTGCTACTCCCAGCAAATCAAAAACCGTTGTAAAAACTGACGGTAAGAAAACCAAAACAAAAACGAAGTCTGACATTTCGAATAAGAAGAAAAAATAAGCTAATTGATATATCAGGCCCCCCGATCACGGGGGGTTTTTTTTTGCCTATAGCATACCTTGAAATATAAACACGACCGATTACTTTAGTTCTTATTTTTAATGTCGTTAAACGATCCCGAATGTTTGTTTTAGTAGCTTCCGACCATGCCGGATATAATTATAAAACACTGTTGCTGCCTGTATTGATGGAAGCCGGCTTTAACCCCGTTGACCTCGGATCCTATGACAACGATCCTTCTGACTATCCCGATCATGCGAAAGCAGTGGCAGAGGCTATTTTAAGCGGAAAGGCAGAAAAGGGCATTATCATTTGTGGCAGTGGTGTCGGCGTTAGTATTGCTGCCAATAAGTTCAGGAACATCCGGGCGGGTGTTTGCCATGATACCTATTCGGCCCATCAATGTGTTGAGCATGACAACGCAAACGTTTTGTGTATAGGAGAAAGAGTGATCGGAACTGCTTTGATGAATGAGATCTGCCTTTCATTCCTGCAAGCATCATTCAGCAATGAAGAGAGGCATGTAATAAGGCTTGAAAAGATCAAGAGCATTGAAAGCAACAATTTCAAATAACTGCTATTACATTTTAACTATCTGTATTGGAGAAAAAAATTATTAAGACATTGTTCTTAGACATTGGCCAGGTATTGCTTTCAAATGGCTGGGACCGTTATTCCCGGCAAAAGGCGATCAGGAAATTTAAGCTGGATGAAAATGAGATGTCCGACCGCCACCACATAT
>JBDSDG010000008.1:0-4422 GCA_039920685.1 Ferruginibacter sp. | reverse complement strand
ATTCATTGCCATAAATATCTACTTCCCTCTTGCCAAGAAGATTTAAGTTGGGGCCATTAATGATTGCGATAGTCATAGTTCAAAATTAGCTAATTAGCCAATTAGCTAATCAGCTAATTCATTTCCATCATCTCCACGAATTCATCAAACAAATACCTGCTGTCGTGAGGACCTGGGGTAGATTCAGGATGGTATTGAACAGAGAATGCCTTTTTATTTTTTATGCGAATTCCCTCAATGCTGTTATCGTTCAGGTTAACATGCGTAATTTGAATGTTATCGTTTTTCCTCACTGCTTCAGGATCTATCCCAAACCCGTGATTCTGTGTTGTGATCTCACTTTTACCAGTAATGATATTTTTTACCGGGTGATTAAGTCCGCGGTGGCCGTGGTGCATTTTAAAAGTAGGAATATCATTTGCCAGTGCTAGCAACTGGTGACCGAGGCAAATTCCAAAGAACGGCTTATCAGTTTCTAATATTTTCCTGATCGTTTTTACTGCGTAATCCATGGGTGCAGGATCTCCCGGGCCATTGCTGATAAAATATCCTGAGGGCTTGAATTGTTGCAGGTCTTCAAAGCTGGTTTTCGCATTAAAGACTTTTACATGAGCTCCTCTCTCTACCAGGCAATTCAGAATATTTCTTTTAATTCCAAAATCAAGTACTGAAATTTTTATATTGCTTTCTGCGTCACCAAGCTCATATGAATTCTTCGTGCTTACCTCCGAAGCGAGCTCCAGTCCTGCCATTGATGGAACTTTTTTCAATTGAGCTTTTAAAGTTTCCAGGTCCATATTACCTGTTGATACAATGCAATTCATCGCGCCTTTGGCCCTTATATGCGACACTAACGCCCTGGTATCAACGCCATCAATTGCTACCACATCCTGCAATTCAAAGTATTCCTGCATGGTTGTATCTGCCATGAAGCGGCTGTACTTTTCTTCCAGGTTCCTTCCAATAACAGCTTTAACTTTTACACCGTCACTTTCTACATCCGCAGCCTTTACGCCATAATTGCCGATATGAACATTGTTCATGATAAGCACTTGTCCATAATAACTTGGGTCTGTGAAAACTTCCTGGTAGCCTGTCATACCTGTATTAAAACAGATCTCACCTGTTGCAATTCCTGTTTTACCAAAAGCATTGCCGTGGATAACTGTTCCGTCTTCCAATATCAATACCGCGGGTTTTGTTGATTCAGCCATGAATTTTTTAAACGTTTTGCAAAGAAAACACTTCAATTGCGTTTTATACAAATAAATTTCTTAAAGATAACCGGGAAGACTGAAAGATTCCAATATTCCCTCTCCCTAACAAAACAAAAAAAAGCTCCGATAATATATCGAAGCTCTTTTATATAAACTGTTAGTTTCAATTATGCTTGTTCTTCGGAAGAGGTTTCTGTTGTTTCAGTATCTGTTGCCTTTTTCTTGCCTCCTGCTCTACGTGTTTTCTTAACCGGCTCTGCAGCTGTAGCAGCACTAATTCCTTTACCGTAAATTTCGTTGAAATCAACCAGCTCGATCATTGCAAGTTCCGCATTATCTCCGGTACGAGCTCCGAGCTTTATAATCCTTGTATAACCACCCGGTCGAGCAGCAACTTTTGGTGCAACAACCGTGAACAATTCCTTTACGGCCGCTTTATCATTCAGGTGACTGAACACTAAACGGTGATTGTGCATGATAACCTCTTTGGTATCTGTATGCTTTGTTTTGGTAATGATCGGCTCAATGTAAGTACGTAAAGCCTTTGCTTTTGCAAGCGTGGTTGTGATCCTCTTGTAAGTGATCAGCTGGCAGCCCAGGTTCATCAGCAATGCCTTTCGGTGCGATGCCGTTCTGCTAAGATTGTTGTTCTTGTTTCCGTGACGCATGACGTTTTGTTTTTAATTCGGCTGCACCGTGTCAGGAATTGCAGCTTACTTATTAAAGAATAGCTTATAGCTTATAGCTATTAGCTGTTAGCTTACTCATCATCCAGTTTCAGCTTGCTCAGATCCATTCCAAAGCTCAAGCCTCTTTCCTGTAACACCTGGTCTATCTCGCTCAAAGATTTCTGACCGAAATTCCTGAACTTCATCAGGTCTTCCTGCTCATATTGTACAAGCTCGCTCAATGAATTGATCTTCGCTGCTTTCAGGCAATTGAATGCACGCACTGAAAGATCAAGGTCTTCCAATGGAGTCTTCAACATCTTACGTAATTGCAAAGTATGCTCATCAACAAGGTCTTCTTTCTTATCTTCTTTCGTATCAAATGTAATGTTCTCGTCGGTGATGATCATCAAATGCTGGATCAAAATACGGCTGGCTTGCTTTACTGCTTCTTCAGGATGGATTGTTCCATCAGTAACAACTTCCATAATGAGCTTTTCAAAATCTGTACGCTGCTCAACCCTTGTATTCTCGATCAGGTATTTTACATTCTTGATCGGTGTATAAATTGCATCTACAGCAATATATCCAAAATGTGAGCTCTTCTCCTTATGTTCCTCAGCAGGCACATAACCACGGCCTTTTCCGATCGTTATTTCAATATCCAGTTTTGCGCTGCTATCCATTGTGCAGATAAGCAATTCAGGATT
This sequence comes from Ferruginibacter sp., assembly GCA_039920685.1. Lineage (GTDB taxonomy): Bacteria > Bacteroidota > Bacteroidia > Chitinophagales > Chitinophagaceae > Ferruginibacter. The sequence goes on along the minus strand of JBDSDG010000008.1, from coordinate 1,827 downwards.
CATCACTTCAAAAGCAGGAGAAGCGTCGCCGATCATACCTGCTGTGAATTCAGTTTTATTTTTAATAGACAGTGTAACTTTCTCTGTGCTCACTTCATGGTCAACTTTCATTTTAAACCTTACTTGCTTCAGGTTCAGAATAATTTCTGTTACATCTTCTGTAACACCTTTTAAAGTTGCAAATTCATGATCAGCGCCGGCAATATTGATCCCTACAATTGCGTAGCCTTCCAGGGAGTTAAGCAATACCCTGCGAAGAGCATTACCAATAGTTACTCCATATCCGGGTTCAAGCGGACGAAATTCAAACATCGCTTCAAAATCATTTGCTTTTTGAAGAACGATCTTATCGGGTTTAACAAAATTGAAAATGGCCATTTTATTCCTTTGTTTTAATTTTTTAAATTTTTTTTCAACCAAACTGAAGCAACTATTCCCAGCTTCATTGGCGTCGCACTCTTATACCTCAGAAGTTGCTTCAGCTAATAGCTAACAGCTAAATGCTAACAGCTTACTTCGAATACAATTCCACGATCAGTTGTTCCTTGATATTCTCCGGAACATTTTCCCTTTCAGGATATGCAATGAATGTACCTTTCATTTCAGTTTCGCTCCAATCGATCCATCCAAATTTGGGATTCTTTCCACGAAGATTTCCGGTAACATTTACATTTGATGCAGTCTTACCTTTCAATCCCACAACATCACCTGGCTTGCAGCTGAAAGAAGGAATATTAACAACCTCACCATTAATGGTTATGTGTTTGTGACTTACCAACTGGCGTGCAGCCTGGCGGCTTGGTGCAATTCCCATCCTGTAAACGGTATTGTCCAGGCGGGCTTCAAGCAATTTGATGAGGTTTTCACCTTTGACACCTTTCATACGTGAAGCTTCCACGAATGTTTTGCGGAATTGTTTTTCCAGCAAGCCATAAGTGTACTTTGCTTTTTGTTTTTCCTTCAACTGTAAACCGTATTCGCTAAGTGTTTTACGCTTTTTGGTAGCGCCATGTTGTCCCGGGGGAACACTGTTCTTTGTTAACCACTTACCGTTGCCTGTGATAGGCTCTCCAAACCTGCGGGAGATCTTTGTTTTGGGCCCTGTATAACGTGCCATATTTATTATGTTGGTCTTTTAGTGACGGTGCATCATTATTAAAGACCTTTAAAATGAATAATGCACCCGGTTAAAAATGATACTTGATCCTGGATTCTTGATAGCTGGATAATAAATCCAGTATCCGCTATCCAGTATCTAGTTTAAACTCTTCTCTTCTTCGGAGGCCTGCAACCATTATGTGGTAACGGCGTTACGTCCTTGATCATTGCGATCTCAAGACCGTTTTGCGATAAAGAACGGATTGCGCCTTCACGGCCACTTCCCGGTCCTTTTACATATACATCAACTCTTTTCAAGCCTGCATCAACTGCTACTTTAGCAGCATCTGCACCAGCCATCTGAGCAGCATATGGAGTATTTTTCTTACTTCCTTTGAAGCCCATCTTACCTGCAGAAGACCATGAAATAACCTGGCCGTTCTTGTTGGTCAAACTAATGATAATGTTGTTGAAACTAGCTGTAACGTGTGCATCACCATAGCTATCTACTTTTACGATCCTTTTCTTTGCAGCTGCTTTTGCTCCGCCGCCGCTCTGTTGTGCCTTTGCCATAATTAATTAAAATAGGTAATCATTATTAATGTTTCCCGATTCCCGGGATGAACCAACCCTCCTGCTGACTACTGCGATCCGGTGTTGATTCTAAAAAATCGAGTCTATGCCTTGCTTATAGCTTGCAGCTAACAGCTTATAGCTTTTTTTACTTCT
>JBDSDG010000007.1:0-3834 GCA_039920685.1 Ferruginibacter sp. | reverse complement strand
TAACTCTTCAAGTACCGGTTCATATATTTCTTTGTTCACAGGAATATGTATACCGCTCATATTTAATTTTCCTGTAAGGATCAGCTTCGCAGCGATTCCCAAAGGCAGGCCTACTGTCTTAGCCATAGCTGTATGAACACTATCATCACCTTTTACGAATAAAGAACTATGAACAGAATATCTTTTTTCATCCAGCGTATATTCGATCTCGTGAAGCATTACTATCAGGTCTATGTCTCCCGGATCTAATCCCAAATTTTTCTCCATTGCAAATTGAAGAACGTCCGCAGCGGAACACATTCCTTTATTGATCATAGTTTTGTCATCATCCATTCCCAGGTAAAATAACTGTTTTAAGGTCAGGTTGGCTTCATGCATCTTTGCAGCCATTGTTATGGCAGCCGAATCCTTTACATCCTCCATTTCTATTTTTTGGAGGCTGCCACCATCGTCTACCACAATAAAATTCTCTTGTAGATTTTCTCCTGATTCCGTTGCTTCGACTTCTGCATCCATCAACTTTCCAAGGTTCTCCAATAAGGTCTTTGTTTCATTTAACCTTTCTGAAAGTTTTTGTTGCAGCCACTCACTAAAACCATTTTTATGCAAATGCTCCTTAAAAAAATTGTGCAGCGTCATTCCTGTTGTTTGATATACTTGCGCCTCATCAGTGAGTTTTAGATCAATTATGTTTTTCCATCCATACATAAAGTCCGCATGCCTTAGGGTTGTCCTCACGAAAGTATTTGCTTCCACTAGGCCATACAATTCAATGTATGGCAAACTATTCCTGTTTGGATAATAGGACAGTAACGGCAACTCATCCTTACCGGTAGTAACCGAGTGATTGTTATTGAAAAGATCCTCGTACTGTTCAGTGACCATTTCACCATCCTGTTTGTAAACTGCACCGGCTTTTCCTGCTAAAACAATATTCCTGGGATTCCATGTTATTTTATAGTGCCATGGGTTGTTATCACTTTCCGGTGCTATCAAACCACCGCAATGACTTTTAAAGGAACTTACAACAGCGCCACTTGCTTTTATCTCATCCAGGAGTTGCATAGCACTCATATGATCGATCCCCGGATCCAGGCCCATCTCACAGAGGAACAATATTTTTTTTTCCAGCACCTGTTGTTGCAAAGACTTGATCTCATCATCAGCATAAGAAGCTGTAAGAAGATGTTTGCCATATAAAATGCAATCTTTCGCAATCAAAATATGCAGGGCAGGGGGCATCATTGAAATAACAATATCAGCTTCTGATATTAACAGATGGCGGCCACCTTCATCATTAATATCGAGTTCAATTGCCACGGAATTTGCATGATGTTGCGTTTTTTCCTCAACCAGTGTTTTATCCGCATCTGCCACGATCACCTTCCAGTTATTTTCTTTAGCCTGGCCCAGTAAATAATCAATTAAAACAGAGGTGGATTTTCCTGCGCCAAATAATACAATTTTCTTCAAGAGCTCGTTTTTTTCGGCAAGTTATAATTATATTTCCCGTAAAGAGGCAAAAGTAAAAAGAGAAGCAGTAATAATATCAAATGCAATGACAATTCTTATACTGGGCAAAACACTATTGGGACTGCATTTTACTCGACAAACCGCCATAAAATTTACTTCTCCACATGCCGGCATTTTATGTGTAAAACATTAACCAAAACGGCGTATTTCCAGGCTTGAAAAACCACTTAAAAATGGTACCTTCGCAGCCTATAAAATTATATGGAAAATCAGGACAATTTTGAAGGAGCAAACCTCAATAATCGGGGGAAAATCATTCCCGTAAACATTGAGGAACAAATGAAAACATCTTACATCGATTATTCTATGAGTGTGATCGTTGGCCGGGCTTTACCGGATGTAAGGGATGGTCTTAAACCAGTTCACCGCCGTGTCCTTTTCGGCATGAGTGAATTGGCTAATTACAGCAACAGGCCATATAAAAAATCTGCACGTATCGTGGGAGAAGTAATGGGTAAGTATCATCCTCATGGTGATTCCTCCATTTATTTTACAATGGTTCGGATGGCTCAGGAATGGTCTATGCGTTATAAAATGATCGACGGACAGGGAAATTTTGGCAGCCAGGATGGAGATCCACCGGCAGCAATGCGTTATACCGAAGTTCGCCTGGCAAAGTTTGCAGAGGCAATGATGGAAGACATTGATAAGGAAACGGTGGATTATCAATTAAATTTCGATGATTCCTTAAAGGAGCCGACAGTTCTACCAACAAGGGTTCCACAGTTACTTTTAAATGGCAGCAGCGGAATTGCTGTGGGTATGGCCACCAATATGATGCCTCACAATCTTTCCGAGATCGTAGACGGTTGTATCGCTTATGTTGATAATAAGGAAATTGAAATAGATGAACTCATAAAAATTGTAAAGGGCCCGGATTTTCCAACAGGCGGTATCATCTATGGATTTGAGGGAGTAAAGGCTGCGCTTCATACAGGGCGTGGAAGGGTAGTGGTGCGTGGTAAGACAACCGTTGAAACTGATAGCCGTGGCAAAGAGAAGATCGTGATCACAGAGATCCCGTACCTGGTGAACCGGGATGAGCTCACGCAAAAAATCGGCGATCTTATCAATGATAAAGTGATCGAGGGCATCAGTGATGTAAATAATGAGAGCAATAACAAAGAAGGTACACGCATAGTAGTTGAATTGAGAAAGGATGCGGTAGCACAGGTGATCATAAATCAATTGTACAAGCATTCAGAGCTTCAGACCTCTTACGGTATCAATAATGTAGCGCTCGTAAAAGGAAGGCCAAGGGTTCTCAACCTGAAGCAGCTTATTGCAGAGTTCATCGACTTCCGTCATGAAGTTGTTGTACGCCGCACTAAGTATGAATTACGTAAGGCGGAAGAAAGAGCGCATATACTTGAGGGTTATATCATTGCGCTTGATAACCTGGATGCAGTTATTAAGCTTATCAGGGAGAGCTCTACTCCTAATATTGCACAGGAAGGATTGATGACAAATTTTGGCATGACTGAGATCCAGTCAAAAGCAGTTCTTGAGCTTCGTTTGCAAAGGTTAACAGGAATGGAGATAGATAAGATCAGGGAAGAACATGCAGAGATCATGAAGCTCATTGAAAAATTAAAAGAGATCCTGGCAAATGAAGGCCTGAGGTTTGAGATCATTAAATCAGAATTACTGGAAGTAAAAGTAAAATTTGGCGACGAGCGAAAGTCGGAGATCGTATATGCTGATGATGAGATCAACATGCTTGACCTGATCGAGGAGGAAGATGTAGTTGTAACGATCTCTCACCTTGGATACATTAAGAGAACTTCGGCTACCGAATACCGTCAGCAACGCCGGGGTGGAAGAGGGGCGAAGGGTAGTAGCACGAGGCAGGAAGATTACATTGAACATTTATTTGTAGCATCCACACACCATACATTATTATTCTTTACAGAAAAAGGTAAGTGTTTCTGGCTAAAAGTTTACCAGATACCGGAAGGTGATAAAACCAGTAAGGGAAGAGCGATACAGAACATGGTCCAGATACCGGCTGATGATAAGGTACGTGCTATCATCGATGTAAAGAACTTTGATGATGAAGAATATGTGAACAATCATTTTATTATTTTGTGCACCAAAAGAGGAACTATCAAAAAAACAGACCTGAAAGATTTTAGCCGTCCAAGGCAAAACGGAATAAATGCTATCAACATAATTGATGGGGACCAATTATTGGAAGCCAGGATGACAGATGGTAATTGTGAGATCATGATGGCTGTTAAAAGCGGGAGGGCGATCCGTTTCCCTGAATCTAAAGTAAGGCCCACCGGTCGTGGTGCCATT
>JBDSDG010000006.1:0-2728 GCA_039920685.1 Ferruginibacter sp. | reverse complement strand
GCTGATCCTTTCCGGTGCTTTGGATGTTGTAGTGATCGATTCTGTTGCCGCATTGGTGCCTAAGAGTGAGCTTGAAGGAGAAATGGGTGACAGTAAAATGGGATTGCATGCCAGGTTGATGAGCCAGGCGTTGCGGAAACTGACTGCTACAATTTCTAAAACAAACAGTTGCTGCATATTTATAAACCAGCTTCGTGAAAAGATCGGTGTAATGTTTGGTAATCCGGAAGTTACTACTGGTGGTAATGCATTGAAATTTTATGCATCGGTCAGGCTCGATATTCGTCGCCAGGCACAGATCAAAGACGGGGAAGAAATAACAGGTAACCACATTAAGGTGAAAGTTGTAAAGAATAAGGTAGCACCACCGTTCCGTACTGCCGAATTTGATATTATTTATGGAGAAGGAATTTCTAAAACGGGTGAGATCATCGATATGGGAGTTGAACTTGGAATTGTTCAGAAGAGCGGAAGCTGGTTTAGCTATAACAGCGATAAGCTTGGACAAGGTCGTGAAGCGGTGAAGCAGTTAATGACTGATAATCCGGGGTTGGCCAATGAAATTGAAGCGAAGATCAGGGAAAAAATAAAAGAGATGCAGGGTGCATGACCCATATAAGACTTTTGGTTGGGTTAGTTAGTAAGAAAGCCGTTCTGTTTTTCAGAGCGGTTTTTTATTTATTTGAACAAAGTTGGGATTATCAATTTATGTTTTTACTCTGTGCACCGCTGTGATTAACTTTGTGCACCTCCGTGGTTAAAACGAAAACAATTCGCATTGCATCAAAAAACAAAAGCTCACCTTGCCTTACTTTTTACCAACATCTTTTTTGCCATAAATTATACCGCTGTAAAGCAACTGATCAACAGCGACCTCATTAAGCCATTCGGATTAAATCTTTTGCGTGTCGGCCTTAGCGTTATCTTACTTTGGATACTGTTCTTGTTCAAGCCTATAAAAGTACGATTGCAAAAAAAGGAATTTGGCAGGTTCTTCCTGTGTGCTCTTACCGGCATTGCCATAAATCAATTGCTATTTTTGAAAGGATTGTCGATCACCTACTCTATCCATGCTTCACTGCTGATGCTGACAACGCCGATCCTGATCACATTTTTTGCTTCGTGGGCACTTAAGGAGAAACTGAATGTGTATAAAATCTCAGGATTAATCCTTGGACTAACAGGTGCTGCTGTTCTTATTGCAGCAAAAGAAAATGCAGGCACGGGTTCCCGTGTATTACTTGGCGACATTTTAATACTGTTAAATGCAATTTCCTATACAATATATTTTATTCTTGTAAAGCCATTGATGAAGCATTATGATCCCCTGGTTGTTATAAGGGTCATATTCACGATTGGATTTTTTATGATACTACCTTTTTGCTGGAAAGAATTTACTGAAATTCCCTGGCCATCATATACATTTCAGTCTTATGGCCTATTGGCACTGATCATTTTAGGTGGAACATTTCTTGCCTATATATTCAATGTGTATGGATTGAAAATACTCGGGGCTTCCATGGCCGGTACTTACATTTACTCACAACCGGTGTTTGCAGCATCGATCGCAATTGTTTTCCTTGGTGAAGAGTTATCATTATACAAGATTATCGCGGCGGTGTTCATATTTGCTGGTGTTTACCTGGCCAATAAAACTGTATCCAATGGTTGAATATATCATTGCAAATTCTGATGACGAATATGTTGAGGCTTCATATTTATTTAAAGAATATGCTCATTGGTTAAATATTGACCTGGGCTTTCAAAAGTTTTCAGAAGAATTACTGCAGATAAAAAGCATGTATGGTTCCCCGACAGGCTGTATCATATTGTGCAAAAGTGAACAAGAAATTATCGGGTGTATTGCTATTCGCAAAATAGATCCTGAAGTAGCGGAGTTCAAAAGAATGTACATTAAGCCTAACTTCAGGAAAAAAGGTATTGGTGTGGCATTGCTACAGCGTGCCATATCACAGGCAGAAATGTTTGGTTACAAAAGAATAAGGCTTGATACGCTTAGTAATATGCTCCCAGCAATAAGTTTGTATAAGAAGAATGGATTTTGTGAGATACCGGCATATTATTACAATCCGGAAAAAACTGCTGTGTACTTTGAAAAAATTATCTGAAAAAGGATGACTACTAGCTGCTCTTTGGATAATCAAAAAATAAAAATGTTTTTTTTGAATCCCCGAACTCGTTCCAGGTCTTAATGTGACATTCCACTGCAAATATTCCGCAGGTTGGCATATTATCGATCTTCACATGTTCACATAACATATTCGCAAAATCCGTTATGCCCGGGTTATGAGAAAAAATAGCAACACAGTTTGCGTTACTATCAAGTTCAGATACAACCTGGAAAAAGGTTTCAGTGGATGCTTCGTATAATTTTCCCACTTCAAGGATATCAGCTTCCTTGTGCTCAAACTCCTTACAAAAAATTTTGCAGGTTTTTTTAGCACGCTTTGCCGGACTGGTTACAAAAGCATCGATCCTTATTTTTTTATCCAGTAATCTTTTTGCCATCTCCGGAGCATCTTGCTTTCCACGTGCGTTCAATGGCCGGTCACGATCAGCAACGCTGAAATTTTCCCAACTGCTTTTTGCATGCCTTACTAGGAATAGTTTTTTCATATCAGAAGGGTAGTAAATTAGTGTTGCAGGCTATAAAGAAATTGGCCACTGATTCCACCGATTAATGAAGTTACAAAGTTAACCAATCCTC
>JBDSDG010000005.1:0-11792 GCA_039920685.1 Ferruginibacter sp. | reverse complement strand
CTTTCAACAATCGCAGGATCTTTTCAGTTTCATCTTCTACGCGATTATATCCCGGCGTGCCTGCGGCGACATCTATTTTATTATCAGGATATATTTTTTTGATGAAGCCTTGAAATTTATCCCCGGCTGTTATATTGCGGTATATTTCATTAAAATGCAAAACACCGGTATGCTGGTTATTGATGATCATTACATAGCCAATATCGGTGCGCCTGTAAACGATGAGATCAACAACATCGAGCTCTTTTACAGTAAGGGAATCATTGCTTAGAAAAGGTTCCAGTTTTTCTGTCGCAGCTATACGCCCGGTCTGCTCATCCAGGTAGATCTTTACCAGGTATTCACCGTTTGGGAGCATGGTGGTCTGTTGCTTCGACTTCGGCACAAATATGTCTTTCATCAATCCCCAGTCAAGGAATGCACCTTGTGGAGTAACACTTATGGCTTTTAATTTTACAATATCTCCCAATACGCCTTTTGGTTGAAGCGTAGTTGCAATGATCCTGTCTTCCCCATCATGATAAATGAAAACCTTAAGTTCATCACCGTCTTTGGTGCCGGCAGGAACAAATCTTTTAGGTAATAATATACCTTCATTGCCATCATCCAGGTAAACGCCGAAATCTACGGACCTTAAAACTTTTAAAACATTGTATTCGCCAACATTTACCATAAAGAGGGTTTGGGCTGCAAGTTAGGACCTATGTATGATTTATGATGGATGATGTATGATCTTGGATGTATGATGTATGATTTATGATGTTTGATTTCAGATAAACACCAGCTCATATATCATATATCACACATCATAAATAAGCTATATCACACATCATAAATTAGCTACGGGGTACTAGAAGAGCCTTAAAAACGTTATCTTCACCTAAACAATTGATTTCTTGAATTTTTCAACATTTGGATTTGACAGCCGGCTGATGGAAGGTATTGACGCTTCTGGCTACGAAGAAGCAACCCCGGTTCAGCAACAGGTAATTCCACAAATTTTAGCGGGAAAAGACGTTATCGCGTCTGCTCAAACAGGCACCGGGAAAACGGCGGCATTCCTTCTTCCATTGATTAATAAGATCATCACATCATCACACGATCAGCATACCATCAATGCATTGGTGATCGTACCAACAAGGGAACTGGCTATCCAGATAGCGCAGCATCTCGAAGGGCTTTCTTACTTTACCAACGTGAGTTCAATAGCGGTTTATGGCGGTGGTGACGGAAATGCATTCGTACAGGAAAAAAAGGCATTGAGCATGGGCGCAGATGTAGTTGTCTGCACACCGGGCAAGATGATGGCTCATATAAAAATGGGCTATGTAAAATTAGACGGACTTAAATACCTGGTGCTTGATGAAGCTGACAGGATGCTGGATATGGGATTTTTCGATGACATTATGTTCATCATAAAACATCTTCCACCTAAAAGGCAGAACCTGCTGTTTTCTGCAACAATGCCTCATAAGATCAGGGAACTTGCACGAAATATTCTTCACAATCCTGAAGAGGTTAATATCTCTATAAGTAAACCGCCTGAAAAAATCATTCAACAGGCTTTTGTTGTCTATGACACTCAAAAGATCCCGCTCATACTTCACCTTTTGAAAGAAAGGAATTTTAAAAGTGTGTTGATCTTTTGCAGTAGCAAGCTTAGTGTGAAACAACTTACACGTGACCTGAAGAGAAATAAGCTAAAAGCAGACGAGATACATAGTGATCTTGAACAGGATAAAAGGGAAGAAGTACTGATACAATTTAAAAGCGGGCGTTTACCCATACTCGTTGCAACGGATATTTTAAGTCGCGGAATTGATATCGATAACATTGACCTTGTGATCAATTACGATGTTCCCCATGATGGTGAAGATTATGTACACCGTATCGGTCGTACTGCCCGGGCTGAAGCAGACGGAACTGCTTATACTTTGGTGAGCGTTAAAGAGCAGCGAAAGCTGATGGCGATAGAAAAATTATTAGGTAAGCCAGTACCAAAGGCATCCGTTCCACCGGAATTTGGTGAAGCACCGGAATATAATCCATCTGCAAACCGCTCCTCCGGTAATAAACGCTTCTCACAAAAGCCGCAGCAAAGGTCTTTTAATAAAAGGCCTGGTTAATAAACTTAAGTGTTTCCGCTTCCTGATAATCTCCTCCTGCTGAAATATATTTGTAAAAAGCAAAGCATCAGCGTTACACCCAATATATTGTTAAGCCCGGTAGAATATTTAACCGGTGTTTCCGCATTGCGTGGCGACCTCTTACGAAAAGAGCTTAATATTTTTAACTTCAAAGATCTCCTCGAACATTACCCGATCAGGCATGTAGATAAAACAAAAGTTGATAAGATCGATAGCCTTTCATACTCCACAGATTATGCACAGGTTGCAGGAATCCTTGTTGATCTTGAACTTGTCGGAGAGAAACAAGGACGGCGGTTGGTAGGCCATTTAAAAGATGATACAGGAACCATTGAACTGGTCTGGTTCAAAGGGATAAACTGGGTAGAAAAAATATTAGCGAAAGGCCAGCAATACCTGGTGTTTGGCAAACCCGGATTCTTTATGGGCAAGCCCCAGATCGCTCACCCCGAAATAGAAAATTATTCCCCTCAAAAAGCAAGCGGCAAAGCTCATTTGGAGCCTGTATATCCATCAACAGAAAAATTAAAAGCCAAAGGGCTTAACGGGCGGGCGATCGGCAAGCTTACCTATGAATTGTTGCAGCGCTTAACTGAAAAGGAGTTGCCGGAAAATATTCCACAATCAATCGTACAAAAATATAAATTGATAAGGCGCTTTGATGCTTTAAAGCATATACATTTTCCAACTTCATCCCAGCATTATGAACATGCATTGAGAAGGCTCAAATTTGAAGAACTATTTCTTGCACAATTAAGCATTCAACTCATAAAATTGAACAGGCAGCGTTTTAGTAAAGGTGTAAAATTTGAGAAAGTAGGATCGTTATTCACCACCTTCTATGAAGATCATTTACCTTTTACTTTAACAGGGGCACAGAAAAAAGTTTTAAAAGAAATCCGGAAGGATGCAGGGAGCGGTCACCAGATGAACCGGCTGCTGCAGGGTGATGTTGGCAGCGGAAAAACAATGGTTGCATTATTAAGCATGCTCATCGCAGCAGACAATAGCTTTCAAAGTGTTCTTATGGCGCCAACCGAGATACTTGCTCAGCAACATTTCAATGGCATCACTGAGTTGGTGAAGGAACTTCCGGTAACGGTTGGCCTTTTAACGGGCTCAACAAAAGCAAAGAAAAAAAGATCGATCCTGAAGAGCTGTGAAGATGGTTCGTTAACGATACTCATCGGAACCCATGCCATCATTGAAGACAATGTGATCTTTAATAATCTTGGATTTGCTGTTGTGGATGAGCAGCATAAATTCGGCGTTGCCCAACGTGCCAAACTCTGGAAAAAGAATATCATTCCGCCTCATATCCTGGTGATGACTGCAACACCTATCCCAAGGACTCTTGCGCTTACAGCATACGGCGACCTCGATTATAGCGTTATAGATGAGTTACCACCGGGAAGAATACCAATTACAACAGTCCATAGGAATGAAATGGCCAGGCCACAGGTAATGGATTTCATCAAAGAGCAAATTGCATTGGGCAGGCAGGCATATATTATCTATCCTTTGATCGAAGAAAGCAGTAAGATGGATTATGAGAACCTGGTGAAAGGGTTTGAAGAGGTTAAATCATTTTTCCCGGAGCCGTCTTATTGGATAAGTATGGTTCATGGAAGGCAGGAAGCAGAACAAAAAGCAACCAATATGCAGCGTTTCGTTCAAGGGGATACTCAAATAATGGTTGGAACTACGGTAATTGAAGTTGGTGTAAATGTTCCCAATGCTTCGGTAATGGTAATTGAGAGCGCTGAGAAATTTGGTTTGTCCCAACTTCACCAGCTAAGAGGCCGGGTTGGAAGGGGAGCGGATCAAAGTTATTGTATACTTCTTACAGGCAGGAAATTGTCCACAGAAGCCAGGGAAAGGCTAAAAATAATGGTTGGAACTAATGATGGATTTAAGATAGCGGAGAAAGACCTGGAGCTTCGTGGCCCTGGAGAAATGGAAGGCACAAAGCAAAGTGGCGTGCTCAACTTTAAGCTGGCAAGTATTGTCAAGGATAAAGAAATGCTGGAGGTTGCCAGGACAGCTGTTGAAAACATAATCACCACCGATCCGACCCTTGAATTGGCAGAAAATTTGCCTTTGAAAACTTATCTGCAGCAACAAAAAGGCAAGACCTTATGGAGCAAGATCGCCTAGATCAATTATATATTGTTAAAGCCGGAATAAAGCTATAAACCACGGAAACTAATCAACAAAATTTTCGTTTATTAGAAGTAAATTGTATAAAAATAATAGATTGGTAAGATCGAGAAAGATATCTACAGGCTTATTGATGTTCGTGGCATTTTTTTTTGCCAGTAAAAATTCCAAAGCCCAGATGGAATTTATTGAGAATAAGGGACAATGGCATTCTAACGTAAATTATAGGGGTGATTTTAATACAGGTTCGTTCTTTATTGAGAATAAAGGATTTACAGTTTTAATGCATGATCCAAAAGATGTCCAGGCATTATCTGAGCTCGCTCATGGACATAATTCGAATAAAGAAACTTCTGGTAAGCCTCTAACCTTTCATTCATTTGTTTATAAGGTAAAGTTTCTTGGAGCTTCGTCTAAAATAGTGTCTGTACCCGATAAGCCTTTGCCAACTTACAATAATTATTATTTGGGCAATGATCGTAAAGAATGGGCTGCCGAATGTAAATTATTCCAGGCTGTCACTTATAAAAATGTTTACCCCGGGATCGATGTACGTTATTATAGTGCTGACAATAAACTTAAGTATGATTTTATAGTGCATCCCGGCGCAAATGTCGCTGCCATTGCAATGCAGTATGATGGTCCAACCGATCTTTTTGTAAAGGACAAAGAGCTGAATATTGTAACGCCGGTTTCTGTTGTAAAAGAACTTTTTCCCTACACCTATCAGTCAGTAAAGGGCACAAAAAAGGAATTGGACTGCAAATTTGTTGTGCGGGATAATATTGTAACCTTCCAGCTGAAGAATTATGATCCTGCTGAAACACTCATAATTGATCCTTCAATCATTTTCTCTTCTTTTTCAGGAAGCACCGCCGACAATTGGGGCTATACTGCAACTCCAGGACCTGACGGCAGTTTTTTTGCCGGCGGAATTGCCTTTGGTGCTGGTTATAAAGTTTCACCCGGAGCATACAATACCGTTTTTAATGGAGGTGCAACTGAAGATGATTTTCCGGGATATGATATTGCGATATTTAAGTTTTCACCAAATGGCAGTAACAGGCTTTATGCTACTTACCTCGGGGGAAGCGGAAATGAGCAGCCACATAGCATGATAGTTGACGGCCAGGGAAACCTTATCGTGGCTGGCAGATCATTTTCCGGCAACTATCCAACAACGGTTCCTGCAATGGGGCCGGGTGGAGGTTTCGATATTGTGATCACAAAATTCAATGCAGCCGGAAGTGCACTTTTGGGCTCTGTTAAAATCGGTGGATCTGGTGATGATGGTGTAAATATCCGTCCAAAATATCGTGGTGCCCAGGGGGCTGACGGTCTTCGCAGGAATTATGGTGATGATGCACGAAGCGAGGTCATCTTAGATGCTGCCAACAATATTATTCTTGCTTCCAGCACCCAGGCGTCAGGAACGGCAAATTTCCCTGTTACACCTGGAACTCCGATCCAATCAACCTATGGAGGAGGCAGGCAGGATGGGGTTATTTTAAAATTCAATTCCAATCTTTCAACATTAATATTCGGATCTTATTTTGGCGGTGCGGGTGATGATGCATGTTTTGTTGCCAGCATTAACCCCAGCAACGGTAATATCTATATTGGCGGAGGCACAACAAGCACAGACCTCCGCGGTGATAAGTCAGGTGTGATACATCCATCCAACCAGGGTGGATTAACAGATGGATTTGTAACCATCATTGATCCCAATGGAAGTGGGATCATTAAGACGACCTACCTGGGAACCGGTGGGACAGATCTCGTTTATGGATTAAAATTTGACCGACTTGGTTTTCCGTACGTGATGGGAACTACAACAGGAGCCTGGCCAATACAAAATGCCAGTTATAGCAATTCCGGCGGGAAACAATTCATTAGTAAGTTGCAGCCGAACTTGTCAGGTTATGTATACTCTACGGTTTTTGGTAGTGGTTCAGCCGGACCAAATATTTCGCCTATTGCTTTTCTTGTAGACCGATGTGAAAATGTTTATGTATCAGGATGGGGTGGAGGTATCAATACACAACAAGGATATTCAACCGGAAATACAAATGGCCTACCTGAAAAAAATCCTTTAACAGGTATTCCTGCACCCGATGGAGCCGACTTTTACTTTTTTGTACTTGAAAGAAATGCTTCAAGCCAGCTGTTCGGATCACATTTCGGTCAGTTTGGGGGTGTAGGTGATCATGTTGATGGAGGAACCAGCCGGTTTGATGAAAATGGAGTTATCTACCAGGCTATGTGTGCGAATTGCGGCGGAGGAACTGCATTTCCAACTACCCCCGGAAGCTGGTCCCCAACAAATGGAAGTAACAATTGTAACCAGGCAGCTGTAAAGATAGAAATGAATTTTGCAGGGGTAGGTGCAGGCGTACAAGCTTCCATAAATTCGGTTGTAAATGATACTTCTGGTTGCGTTCCATTAACAGTTGACTTTAGAGATACTCTACAAAAAGGCAAGAAATTTTATTGGAGTTTCGGCGATGGAACGCCGACAGTCATAACTACCACGTTCAGTATTACTCATACTTTTAATTCTGTCGGAAACTTTTTGGTGATGTTGATCGCAGAAGATAGTTCAACGTGTAATATCCGTGACACGACTTATAAGACGATCAGGGTAGGAAGCAATAAGGCAGCCCTTAATTTTACATATCAGAAATTACCCCCGTGTGAAAATTTAACGATGCGTTTCACAAATACTTCGTCTGCGAATGCGGGAAATTTTGGTCCGAAAACATTTGTTTGGGATTATGGGGATGGATCGCCGCGGGATACTGCTGCGTTTGCGCCACCCCGTGTGCATACGTATGCATCGGCCGGAGAATACCAGGTTACACTTATACTTTTTGATACTGCGTTTTGTAATTCGCCAGACCTGATTGTAAAAACTGTTCGAATAAGCCCATTTGTAAAGGCAGCTTTCAGAACGCCAACATTAGGCTGTTCACCATATACTGCTTTCTTTGATAACGTTTCCGAAGGTGGAACAGATTTTATCTGGAATTTCGGCGATAATACCACCTCTACGGATGAAGAGCCAACTCATGTGTATGCAAATCCCGGAACCTATAATGTTACGCTTGTAGCCATCGATACTAATACATGTAATCGTATAGACACTTCTGAAATAACAACCGTCAGGGTATTCCCAAAACCTACAGCAGCTTTTACATGGTCGCCGAATCCACCTACAGAAAATACACCGGTCTCATTCACCAATCTTTCTTCACCTGATGCGATCCGGTTCTTATGGAATTTCGGTGATGGTGAAACTTCGACGGAAAGAAATCCTGTACACCAGTATAATGAAACCGGCAGAATTACCGCAGAACTGATCGCTTATAATGAAGCTGAATGTACTGATACATTCCGTTTAGCCGTTGACGTTATTATCGTTCCATTGCTGGATGTGCCCAATGCATTTACCCCGGGTAAATTTGGTGAGAATGGCTACATCAGCGTAAAAGGCTTTGGAATCGGCAAATTTAACTGGAGGATCTATAACCGGTGGGGACAGCTCATCTTCCAGACTACCAACAGAAAACTTGCATGGGATGGCACCTTTAAAGGTAAGTTGCAACCGATGGATGTATACGCCTATACCCTGGATGTAGAATTTACCGACGGAAAAAAATTAAGAAAAACAGGCGATATAACTTTATTAAGATAATGATCAGACGTTGCATTATATTAACCGTTGCCCTGCTTGCTCTGGTAGTGATTGATACCAGTGCCCAGGACCTTCATTTCTCACAATTTTTTAATTCACCACTCACTACTAATCCTGCGAATACGGGTTTTATTC
This sequence comes from Ferruginibacter sp., assembly GCA_039920685.1. Lineage (GTDB taxonomy): Bacteria > Bacteroidota > Bacteroidia > Chitinophagales > Chitinophagaceae > Ferruginibacter. The sequence goes on along the minus strand of JBDSDG010000005.1, from coordinate 3,656 downwards.
CTGATGCGGATTACAGGCTTGGCGCTCATTATAGAAACCAATGGAGCAGCATCATGGCAGTACCTTATAAGACCATCAGTGTTTTTGGCGATGCACAGCTTTTCCGCAATCAATTGGAAAATGGCTGGCTCGGAGTTGGAGGAGTTTTATTGAATGACCAGGCTGGCAGTGGAGGCTTAAAGTCAACAAAAATATATGGATCTGTTGCATATCACCAGATGCTTGGGAGCAGCAGCTTATTAAGTGCCGGATTCAATTTAGGATGGGCAAATAAGCGGATCGATCCTTCTGCACTAAAATTCCCTGACCAGTTTGATGGAAAGTTTTTTGACAATACACTTCCAACCAACGTCGTATTTGTAAACACCAATATCAGTTATTTTGATATGCAGGCTGGTATGAACTACGCTTATTTCCCGCAGGAAAATGTTTATATAAATGCAGGATATTCTATTCACCATGTGAACAGGCCTAAAGAGAGCTTCTTCGGCGATAATTCTGCCGATGCAACAATTCCCATGAGGCATATTGCTTTTTTAAATGCGATCTTAAAAGTAAATCCCAGGGTTATCATAAACCCCAATATCTATTTCACCATGCAGGCTAAATCCACAAACCTGGTGGGCGGGCTGAATGCTAATTATAATCTTTCGGAAGCAGGGGAAATGCAATTGATTGCTGGTGTGTATTACCGTTATAAAGATGCTGTGATCCCAATGGTAGGCCTGGAAGTTAAAAATATCCGGTTTACATTCAGTTATGATGTAACAACCTCAGGTTTAAATACATTTAATAATTACAGGGGCGCAAGCGAATTCAACGTGATCAAAAATGGGTTTTACCCCGAAAATGTTGACAGGCAATCACTATGTCCTAAGTTTTAAAGATCCAGGTCTTGCCAGTTAGGATTATTTTTGTACAAATAACTGTTCATGCTAATATCTGCCGGTGAGAAGAATCAATTCCTTGTTCACATTAATGAATTCATAATAATTGTCGGGGAAGAGCATGTAATAATTGAGCGTGAAGCAATGCAGCATTATGCGCATGATGAAACGGAGAACCTGCATTTTTTACCAGATATTGTTATTAAGCCTCGTTCAGCTGAAGAGATAAGTGCTGTAATGAAAATATGTAACAGCAACCGGATCCCTGTTACACCGAGGGGCGCAGGCACTGGACTAAGTGGTGGAGCCTTGGCACAATTGGGTGGAGTCATGATCTCTTTTGAAAGAATGAATTCAATTCTTGAGATCGATGTGCGGAATCTCCAGGTTACAACTGAGCCGGGGGTTATCACTGAAGTGCTTCAAAACGCGGTGAAAGAAAAAGGATTGTTTTATCCACCGGATCCAAGCAGCAGGGGAAGTTGTTTTATAGGTGGAAATATAGCAGAGAACAGTGGAGGGCCTAAGGCAGTTAAATATGGGGTAGTTAAAGATTATGTGCTCAATCTACAGGTTGTTCTTGCCAATGGTGAGATCATCTGGACCGGCGCAAACGTGTTAAAGAATTCCACCGGTTATAATTTAACCCAGCTGGTGGTAGGAAGCGAAGGCACGCTTGGGCTCGTGACTAAAATTGTTTTGAAGCTTTTGCCTTTTCCGAAGTTTGACCTGTTGATGCTTGTCCCTTTCAGATCCTTGGAGAAAGCGAGCGATGCAGTAAGCGCAATATTCAGGGCGGGGTTTACACCAAGTGCGTTGGAATTGGTTGAGATCGATGCATTAAGGATAGTAAGCGCTTTTGTTGATAGTACAGCAGTGCCGGTATCCGATGATATTGCTGCTCATTTGATCATTGAAGTAGATGGGAACCACCTGGAAACCCTGATGACAGAGATGGAAGAAATTTCCCAGCTGCTTGCAGGTTTTGAATGTGGTGAAATTTTCTTTGCCGATGATGCGCAGCAGAAAGAAGCTCTATGGAAATTACGGAGAAGGGTAGCCGAAGCAGTAAAACTCGCAGGCTACACCATTGAAGAAGATACGGTGGTGCCAAGAGCGGAATTGCCTGCGCTCATCCGTGGTGTAAAACAATTGGGGTTGCAATATGAGTTTAAGGCAGTTTGTTATGGACATGCAGGTGACGGCAATCTTCACATAAGAATAAAAAAAGAAGGCAGCATATACAGTCTGGATAACCCGGATGTGATACCCGCACTGAAAGCGTTGTTCCAATTGGTAAGGTCACTTGGTGGTACTATCAGTGGAGAACACGGGATCGGGCTTATTCAAAAAGAATATATGGATATCGTATTTGAAAAGGCAAACCTGGATATCATGCGTGATATAAAACGCGCTTTTGACCCGAATAATATTTTAAATAGTGGTAAGATATTTGACCTCTAAGCTATAAACACATTTGTATGAAGATCACCGCATTACTTCTGTTCTCTTTTTTTTCCATGAGTGCTTATGCACAGGATTCTGAAATGGAAAAAGTAAAAGACAAAGATGAGTCCTCAAGTACACACGGCTTTAAAAAAGAAAACCTATTTACAGGGGGAGGTATCCAGCTTTCATTTTCCGGGAACACATTTGTAGGGGGTGCGAGTCCTATTTTTGGTTACAGTATTAATAAATGGATAGATGCCGGTATTGTTGCAAATTTTATTTATTATTCTAATAGACATGTAACATATTATAGTCCTAATACCGGACAATATTTTTCAAGCGATGATAAACTAAAGCAAACAGTTTTTGGACCAGGTGCTTTTGTCAAAGTTTTTCCTGTAAAGTTTTTATTTGTGCAAGCCCAAGGGGAAATTAATTTTATAACAAAGAAATTAATTTATGCTGATGGATTTCCAAGTGAAAAGAGCAAATACCATCCTGCCAGTTTATTACTTGGACTTGGATATGCAAGTGGACGTGAAGGGGTCGGTAACTTCTTCTATCATATATCAGTTTCGATTGATGTATTAAAAGATAAGAATTCGCCCTATGTTGAGGAATTAGGTAATGGTAAGGTAAACATGCTTCCCATCATTCGTGCAGGTATTCAAATACCGTTGTTCCAGGGTAAAAGGAACAACTATTAACTAAGGTATTTTAAAAGCTCTATTGGTTCTTTCAACACAGTTATTTTTTCTGCCGGCCCGTACAATAATGATTCTGATTGCATGACCTCTATATGTGCGATCAGGTGATCATAAAAATTTCCTGAATTAAGAAAGAATATTTTTTTGTTGTGGATCTCCAATTGGTTCCAAGTTAGCATTTCAAAAACTTCATCCATTGTTCCGAATCCGCCAGGTAATATTATAGCGGCGTCGCATTTATCATACAACATTTGTTTGCGTATATGCATGGTCTCTACAACCAGTAATTCTGTTAGGCCATCATGGTGGTACTGGGCCGCATCGGCGGTGGTGATATGTTCAAACACTACCTTCAGTTGTGGCAACGCCTGACGTAATGGCTGCAACACGCGCTCGATAAAGACTGCTTCGCGGTCGAAAATATCGACCGTCGGATCGGTCACTTCACCATGCACCAAAAACGGCATACCGAGCTGTTGCAGCACTTCCAAGGTTTTATAACACTTGGTCAACTCGGTCACGCCAGCGTCGGAATTGGTGGTGGCACCGGCTGGATAATATTTCACCGCATGGATGAAACCACTGTCCTTGGCGCGACGGATTTCATCGGGCG
>JBDSDG010000004.1:0-9584 GCA_039920685.1 Ferruginibacter sp. | reverse complement strand
ATCGAGCTGGAAACTGCTATCGCAAAAGAAGATGCAGCACTGGAGCAGGAAAAGCTGGCGTTTGTTGAAAAGGAAAAGGCATTGCAGCAAATGCAGCATGCTTACAATGAAATGCTTGATAAAGTGCGTAATAAGGAAAATGAAAAAAGCCTGAGCTCTCAAAAGTTACTGCATTTAAAAGAAAGACAAAGCGGGCTCCATGAATTTATAAAAAAGGCAGGTGGACAATTATCCGGGCTGGAAGAAAGCATTGGTTTTACAAGCCTTCAGATAAATGATGAGCAACTAAAACTGGAAGAACTTGAACAAAAACTTCAATTGCTGAAGGCTGCTGTAGAAGAGAAGCGCGGGATTTTTGATGAGAAGAGAACTACAATAGACACATTACGGAGAGAGAACCAATCCATTCAACGCAGCCAGTTCGATGCAGAGAAAAAAGTTGCCGTTGCCGATACTTCCATTCAGAATTTACAGCGCAGTATAGCACAGATACAAGAGGAAAAGACCCAGAGGCAGGCACAAATAAAACAGCTGGAGGTAGATAAAAAAATAAAGGAAGAAGAGCTTGCTGAAAAGCAACTTAGCTTACAACAGTTGCAGCAGGAACATGAGTTCACCAAAGAACAGATCCTGCAAACACAAAACCTGGTGGAAGGGTTGCGGGTAAAGCTTGCTGAGGAGAACCGGAAATTGGATCAAAAGAAAAATGAGCATGACCTCTTAAAAAGCCTCATCGATTCAATGGAAGGCTACCCGGAAAGTGTAAAGTTCCTGCATAAGAATACGGCATGGAATCATACTGCCCCTTTGCTGTCCGATATTATTTACGTTAAGGAACAATATCGTGCAGCTGTTGAAAATGTGCTGGAGCAATACCTGAATTATTATGTTGTGAATGATCTCACGGAAGGATTGCAGGCGGTTCATTTGCTGGATGATAATAAGAAAGGCAAAGCAAATTTTTTCCTGCTCGATAAATTCACAGATAACGTTAGCGCACACCAGCCGGAAGGTACAATACCTGCCCTGGATGTTGTAGAGATCGATAGCAAATATGCTCTTCTGGCCCAGCATTTATTAGGTAATGTGTTTATTGCCGAAGATGAAGAAGCTCTGAAAAACAGTAATGGTGCTGTCGTACTGGAAAAGTCAGGAAAGTATGTAAAAGGCAAATATTCACTTTCTGGTGGAAGCGTAGGCTTATTTGAAGGCAAGAAGATAGGCCGTGCAAAGAATTTGGAGAAACTGATCAAGGAGATCAGCGGCCAGGAAAAGATCGTGAATACTTTAAAAGCGGACATACAGTTGCGTCATAACGAAGTGATCACTTTCAACAACCAGTTAAAGGAAAATGCGATCAATCAGACACAACAGGATATCAATAACCTCAACAACCAGGTTTTTGCATTACAGAATAAAACTGAAAACCTGGTATACCTGGAAACAACAAGCTCCGGGAGGATCGTAGAGCTTGAACATCAATTGCAGGCTAATCATGAAGCAATTGCCAGCACACGGGAAGAACTTGTAAAATTAAATGCTCAATTGGAAGAGCTTTTGCAGAGAAGTCAGCTCGCAGAAACAGATTATAACACTTCGGAAGAGGAATACAATTTGGCAAATTCCAGTTTCAACGATAATAATCTTCTATTTACGAAACAGCAAAGCAAGGTCATTTCTACAAAGCAGGAGCTTGATTTCAAGACAAACCAATTGAATGACCTCAAGCTGCAGGTGGAGAGCAGCACCGCCCAGTTAAATGAAGCATTAATAAGTATTGAGCAAACAGCCAATGAGCTAAAAGAGCTTGAACAAATGTTGGTGTCAATGCTTCATCATAAAGAAGCTGAAGAGAAGCGCTTAAATGAGGCGGACCAGGAATATTATAACCTTAGAAATATTCTTACTGAAAAGGAAAGTGAATTGCGGCACAAGCAAAGATCAAAAGAAGGGATCGATCATTTATTAAATGAGATCAAGGACAAGCTTACAGACCTGAAGCTTCAATTGGCTGGTATGAAAGAAAGGCTAAATGTTGAATTCAAGGTAGACCTTGACAGCATTATTGATGAAGCAAGAACCGGGGATACTCCTTTGGAAGAATTAAAAGAGAGGAATGAAAGGATGCGGAAGCGGCTTGAAAATATGGGAGAAGTAAACCCTACGGCCATAGAAGCGTATACGGAAATGAAAAAGCGCTATGAATTTATTTTTGAGCAGAAAAATGACCTGGTAACGGCTAAGGATAGCCTAATGCAAACAATACAGGAAGTAGAAGCAACCGCTAATCAACAGTTTCTTGATACATTTAATAAGACCAGGGAGAATTTCCAAAAAGTATTTAAGGCATTGTTCACCGAGGAAGATACTGCAGACATGGTATTAGTGGATCCTGAAAACCTTGCTGAAACTGCGATCGACATTATTGCCAAGCCAAAAGGAAAGCGTCCAAGCAGCATCGGCCAGTTAAGTGGCGGAGAGAAAACCCTCACCGCAACGGCATTGTTGTTTGCGATCTACCTGATCAAGCCGGCACCATTTTGTATACTTGATGAGGTTGATGCACCATTGGATGATGCAAATGTTGGGAAGTTCACAAACATGATTAAACAATTCAGTGAGAACTCACAATTCATAATTGTTACACACAATAAGATGACGATGAGCGCAGTTGATGTTATTTATGGTGTCACGATGCAGGAAGCAGGAGTTAGTAAGCTGGTGCCGGTGGACTTCCGTAGCTTGAATTAGGGAAATAGATACACGGATGATACGGACTAATGGATTATACGGGTTCTTATATTTTATAGGCCTTGCAAAATTGCAGGGCTTTTATTACCTATAAATTTAAAATAAGTTGTTGTAAACCAAATGCACCATTAGAAAGAGATCAGCGGGAAACCGCGTCATCCGTGAATGTTTTTTAGGCCTTGCATAATTGAAGAGGCTTTTGTTTTTTATTAATTCTTTGATTAATATTTTGATCAAAGTCCTTATTATCTGTTTATTTTTTAAATAATTTATCCGCGAAAATCCTTTAAATCTGTGTCATCCGTGAATCTATCTGGTAAGCCGCCCGATGCGCCCACCGCCGCCCGCAAAATAAACCACTTTCCCTTTCTTCGCTTTCCTGCAAACATGATATCCATCCTTACTTATCCAGGTAAATGTTTTTCCGTCATCGTTAGTAATATCAACTCCATTTAGCCCGCAGGTGATCCATGTATTTTTTTTGACGTATTCTACACAACTGCGATAGCCATGTGGTGGAATATTCGGAATAATCCAGCTCTTACCCGCATCATTTGTGAAAACACAATTTTTTATGGTAGAATCTTTTGTATTAAAATCTCCACCCACAACCATAAACGTTTTAGAATTTTTTACAGCAATAGAATTGGCACCTGTTGATTCGGTTCCCTGGATAATGGGCAAGGATAATTTTTTGTCCCTGATAAAAACATGTGAGGATCTTCCTCCTGTTATAAAGATGGCTTCCGATTTGTTTAGTTTGCGAATATTGGTCCCACTGCTGGCAAAGCAAGCTTCACCGCTATCTGCAGTTGGTTTAAAGTATTCAGGAATGGATCGCCAATTTTTTCCGCCATCAAAGGTTCGGGCAATAAACATCCTATTGTTAATCGGATCGCCGATCACGATCCCTGCCTGCTCATTCCAGAATTCCATTGCGTCGAGAAACATGCCCGGCGTTTTATCTTCATAAGTAAGATCCCAGGTTTTACCTGCATCAGTTGTCCTTAAGATGCATGCGGGTGTATCCACGCTCATGATCACGGCGGTTTTAGCATCAAAAGCTTCAATATCCCTGAATTCTTTTTTTTCAAACCCTTTTACTGTTGTCCATTTCCAGGTATTACCGCTATCAAGGGATAATCCGACCATGCCGCCACTACCGCTTACCCAGACTGTCTTGTCATTGACTACGCTCATGCCTCGGATAGAGGTTTTGGTTCCACCCGATAATATTTTTACTGTTTGAGCAATTGAAAATTGAAAAGAAAAACAGATAATAAATACTGATATTGTTTTTTTCATAACCTTACAATCAAATAATGGAATAGAAGCAGATAAATGCTGTCGCATATTTCTACTATAAGTTTGTTTATTTTTGGAAAGGTACTAAACAAAATTTTTCGCAGAATATATTACATATGATCAATAACGATCTTCCGTTAGATAGCACACATACAGATTTTAAAAAGGTAAAGGAATACCTATCCTCCCATCAGAAGCTTTCAATAACTTCAGCGGCTGCGAAAAGTATTCAGAAATGCCGGGAATACCTTGATAATAAAATGGCAGATTCTGATGTACTTTTTTATGGTATAAATACAGGTTTTGGTTTTTTACAGAATGTAAAAATTGATAAGACCCAGCTAACTGAGCTACAAAACAACCTGCTGAAGTCTCATGCTTGTGGGCTGGGGGAAGAGGTGCCGCTTGATATTGTCAGGTTGATGATCGTCTTAAAAATAAAATCACTCAGCTATGGAAATTCTGGAGTGCAGCTGGATACCGTTAACAGGCTTGTGGATATGCATAACAATGATATGATACCGGTGATCTATACCCAGGGATCGCTTGGAGCTTCCGGTGACCTCGCACCTTTAAGTCATTTAAGTTTACCAATGATCGGGCTTGGAGAAGTATATTTTAAAGGCAACAAAATGACTGCAGCAGAGGCATTGAAAGAACTGAAATGGCCACTAATCTCCCTTCAAAGCAAGGAAGGCCTTGCTTTGATAAACGGAACACAATTCATGAGCTCGTACGGCTTACATTGCCTGGTACAGGCAGACCGGTTAATGAAATGGTCAAATATCATTGCTGCCATCAGCTTCGATGGATTTGATTGCAGCATTGATCCATTGAATGAAAATATTCATCGGGTTCGCTCACACGAAGGACAGGTAAATACTGCGTCAATTTTAAGAGGATTATTAAAAGGAAGCAAAATATCCATGCAACATAAAAAACAAGTGCAGGATCCTTATTCATTCCGTTGTATTCCTCAGGTACATGGTGCAACGGCTGATACAATAAATTATGTTCAATCTGTTTTTATAAAAGAGATCAACTCTGTAACAGACAACCCAAATATTTTTCCTGATGAGGACCTGATAGTCAGTGGAGGAAATTTTCACGGCCAGCCCCTGGCATTGGCGCTTGATTTTTTATCAATAGCTATGGCTGAAATTGGAAGTATAAGTGAAAGAAGAACATACCAGCTTATCAGCGGGCAACGAAACCTTCCATTATTCCTCATCAAAAACCCCGGACTTCATTCAGGCTTCATGATACCACAGTATACGGCTGCAGGTATTGTAAGCGAGAATAAACAATTGTGCACGCCTTCAAGCGTAGATACAATATCTACTAGCAACAACCAGGAAGATCATGTGAGTATGGGTGCAAATGCAGCAACCAAATGCAAGCGTGTTATTGATAATGTTGAAAAAGTACTGGCGATCGAATTGCTTACTGCAGTGCAGGCAATCGAATTCAGGCGTCCATTAAAAACTTCTGATCAGTTAGAAGAGATCATAACAGCATTTAGAAAGGTTGTTTCCTTTAATGATGCAGATAGGGTTTTGCATGGGGATATGGTGGAAGCTGTTCGATTCTTAAAAGTAGATAAGGATGTGAGGATGTGAGGATGTGAGGATGTGAGGATGTGAGGATGTGAGGATGTGAGGATGTGAGGATGTGAGGATGTGAGGATGTGTTTAATTTACCAGGTAAAATAATAAATAAGTTTAGCATTACTAAATATATTTTAATGAAATAATTGTTGTAGGATAAAAACGTTACATAGTTTTAAAGAAATATAATTATGTACGAAAGTAAGGGTGACAACTTAATTGTGGAACTCACGTTTCAATTTGCATTAAATATAATACAGGTTTCCGAAATACTTATATTGAATCATAAGTATGTAATTTCAAAACAATTATTAAGATCAGGCACGTCAATAGGAGCTAACGTTCGGGAAGCACAAAATGCAGAAAGTCGTGCGGATTTTATACATAAAATGAAAATTGCGGCAAAAGAAACAGATGAAACTTATTATTGGTTGCTGCTTTGTAAAAATTCAAAAGAATATGATGTGGATTGCGATCAATTGATAACGGAATGTTTTTCAATCGGTAAAATGCTTTCAAAGATTATCGCTTCTGCCAGAAAAAATGTTTTCATTAAATAAACTTACTAAGTGCATTCATAATTCCGAATCATTAGCACATTTCCAAATTAAACTGGTCTTCATCCCCACATCCTCACATTCTCACATTTTTTTATCTTATTTTTTCATGGATCCGTACCACCGATTCCAACGCCAACCTTGTCATATTATCCAATGATGATTGCCTTTGATCTGCAGACATACCTTCAAGTGTAGGAATGATGTCAGAAATCGTGAGAATTGTCGCTGCCATTTTATTTAAATATTGTGCGTTGGCAAACAATGAAAATGCTTCCATCTCAACACATACACAATTATTTTCCGCAGCAACAGCAGGAGTACCTTTTTTTGACCGGTAAAAAACATCGCTCGAATGAATATTTGTTGCCGTTATTGGCATATTCATTTTTTGGGCGGTCTCATTGATAAGGTCATAGGCGATGCCCTGGTGAACAAGATGATCTTCCGTATATCCAAATGCTTCCCTGGCATACGTGGATTCACTATAGGCTTTATCAGCATTGATAACATCATAGACCTTTGTAGTTGGCTCATACGCTCCTGCAGTTCCGATCCGGATAATGCATTCTACATCATACGCGGTATACAATTCATATGAATAAATTCCAATGGAAGGGCATCCCATCCCACTTGCACCAATTGTTACAGGCACTCTTTTATAGGTTCCGGTATAATAAAAAGCATTGCGGGTCTGGTTAACAAGCCTGGGATCCTCCAGCATATTATCAGCAATATGCTTTGCCCTTAACGGATCACCGGGCATGAGTACGATCTTAGCAATATCTTCCTTCTTGGCAGTTATATGTGCAGTCATTCGTTAAGGATTTCGGTGAAGATAAAACATAAAACAATTTGAAAATTTGGAAATGACCGAATTTGGTTATGAACTTCGATTTTTACTAAATTTACCGGCTATATAGTTTATAGCGTTCATTTGCACATAAAGCTTTCATCAAAATTATAATTTCCAAATTTCAGAAATATGGATGTGAATATTAGTAATTACGATTACGCAAAATATAAAACGCCGACCGGCAATAAAATTTCGTGTAAGGGTTGGGTTCAGGAAGCTGCACTGCGAATGCTTTTGAACAACCTCGATCCTGAAGTGGCGGAAAGACCTGAAGAACTGATCGTTTATGGTGGACGTGGTAAGGCCGCCCGTAACATTGAAGCGCTCGATAACATTATCAAAGCATTGAAAGTTCTTGAGAATGACGAAAGCCTCCTTATCCAAAGTGGTAAGCCCGTTGGCATATTAAAGACCCATAAGGATTCGCCACGTGTTTTGATCAGCAATAGCCAGCTTGTTCCTAATTGGGCAAACTGGAAACATTTTGATGAACTGGAAAAAAAGGGATTGATGATGTATGGACAAATGACCGCAGGCTCATGGATATATATTGGAAGCCAGGGGATCGTACAGGGTACTTATGAAACATATTCAGCTGTCGCCAATAAGGATTTTGGCGGAAGCTTAAAAGGTACGTTGAATGTAACTGCAGGTCTTGGAGGAATGGGTGGTGCACAACCACTTGCGATCACCATGAATGTAGGAGTGGCCCTGGTAGCAGAAGTGGAAGAATGGAGGATCGATAAAAGAATTGAGACCAAATACCTGGATGAAAAATTCACAAATATTGATGATGCCATTGATGCTGCTTTAAAATACAAGGCTGAAGGTGTTGGAAAGAGCATTGGCGTGGTATGCAATGCAGTTCAATTACTACAACGGCTACTCGAAAGAAATATTATACCTGATACATTAACAGACCAAACATCTGCACATGATCCGCTGATTGGTTATGTGCCACACACCTTATCTAATGAACAGGCAAATATTTTACGACAGAAAGATCCTGAACACTATATTATCCGAAGTTATGAAAGTATGCACTTACACGTGCAACTGATGTTACAGTTAATGGCAAAAGGCTCCATCACATTTGATTATGGCAACAACATCCGTGCAAGAGCAAAAGAATATGAGGAACGTACTGATGTAAATGATATACCACATGCATTTTCGGGCATCGGACATTGTTTTGATTTCCCGGGATTTGTACCGTCATACATCCGCCCTTTATTCTGCCAAGGGAAAGGTCCATTCCGATGGGCCGCATTAAGCGGGGATCCAGGTGATATTGCAGTAACAGATAAATTAATGATGGAATTGTTCCCTGAAAATGAAGGAATGATCCGCTGGATAAAAATGGCACAGGAGCGCATTGCCTTCCAGGGATTACCTGCAAGGATATGCTGGATAGGACAGGGGGACCGTGAAATAGCTGGGCTCGCTTTTAATGAACTGGTAAGAACTGGAAAAGTGAAAGCACCAATTGTGATCGGTCGTGATCATTTAGATACGGGCTCTGTGGCTAGCCCTAACCGTGAGACTGAAGCTATGCTGGATGGAAGTGATGCTGTCGCCGACTGGCCCATACTTAATGCGCTTGTAAATACTGCAGGAGGTGCAAGCTGGGTGTCATTGCATCACGGAGGTGGAGTAGGGATGGGCTATTCAATACATGCAGGAATGGTTATCGTAGCTGATGGAACCGATGAAGCGGCGGCAAGGCTTTCGCGTGTATTAAGAAATGATCCTGGAATGGGTGTGATAAGGCATGCAGATGCTGGTTATGACGTGGCAAAAGATTACGCCAGGAAATTCAAGCTTGATATAAGCGACAGGCTTCGTTAATTAATAATTGTAATTATAAATTATTAAGTTGAACGACCTGTTTATGAACAAAGAAACTAGCTATAAAATACTGGAAGATCCTCTAAAAACCTTTAAGGTATACGAGATATTAATTGCTGCCGTTTGTATTTTCATCCCATTGATATTACGGTTCTACGATAACGATAAGGTATACCCGGTAAAAGTGAATTTTTTAAGATCAGGAATAATCATTGACTCTGTTCAAAATATAAAACGATCATCTTCATCTATCTCAGGCACAATTCAGATCATAGACAAAGACAGGTGGCACTTTCGCACAAGCATCAGCGATTATGCGTATAGCACAAATAGCTACCTGTTTGGAATGCTCTTATGCATTGCAGCAATGCTATTTATTTTCAATGGCGCAGTTTATTTTAAAAGCCAGCGTTCAGTGAACGTAAATAAACAAGGGAAATGGTACATTGTATTTCTCTGACTTAGCTTGCTAGGAGTTATTTGCTGTCCGCACAGGGACTGGCAAAACCTGCATTATTTATTTGCAGCTGTATTTTTTTTTGGAAATGCTCTGGTGATCGGTATCTTTCACAACAAAGCAAATAAATGGATAAGTATAGCAATGGCAATACTCACCGGTTTTTTCTTGTTGCTAACTTTATTCCACATAAATAATTTTAC
>JBDSDG010000003.1:0-14982 GCA_039920685.1 Ferruginibacter sp. | reverse complement strand
TCGGTGCGGCAGTATGTATACCGACGAGGCCTGCCCGCCCTTCGCCATCTGTATTACCTACCCAGACAGCAACAACATTTTTTGCTGTGATTCCAATTGCCCAGCCATCGCGAAATCCAAAGCTGGTTCCGGTCTTCCATGCGATCTTTTGAGATGAATTAAATTGCTGCCACAGGCCTTCATCTCCCGGGCGCATTACTTCCTGCATCGCCTGGAAGGTAAAATAAACAGATGTTGCATCCAAGGTGATATTTTTATTTCGATCTGTTATTTTTGTAGCACTTTTGTAAAATGGAGGATGAAAATCTTTTGGGTTTAGTATGCCTTTATTTTTTTCCTGGTGATTAACAATCCTTGCAAAAGATGCATACAAGCCTGCCAGTTCCCACATGTTCACCTCACATCCGCCAAGTATCAAACTTAAGCCATAAAAATCTGCTGGGTTTTTTAACGTGTTGATCCCTGACTGCTGCAGCACTTCATAAAATCGCTGATATTTATATTGTTGTAAAAGACGCACTGCAGGGATATTTAAACTGCGTGCCAGGGCCTGGTTTGCCGAGACAGCGCCATTAAATTCAAGGTCAAAATTCTGTGGTGTATAGCCAGCGATCTCTGTAGGGATATCCGGCACCAGGGAATTTGGAAGCATCTTTCCGTCGCTTAACATAGCAGCGTATAACACAGGCTTAAGGGCGCTCCCCGGACTGCGGGGGGCAGCTATAACATCTACATCACTTTGCAGTTCTTTATTTGAAGGCTGGTAAATATTGCCAACATAGGCTAAGGTATTGCCTGTTTCAACATCCAGGACAAGAGCGCATATATTATTGATCCCATTTCCCTTTAACGCCAGGTGATGTTGTTGTAAAATATTTATTACGTTACGTTGGAGATCGCCCTCGATGGTGGTTTTTAATTTTGTTGTTCCTGCTAACTTTTTATTTTCAACTCTATATCGTTGTAATAGGTGCGGAGCTAATTGTGGTAACGGTAACGGTTTCGTTGGTAGTGCCTCCGCTTTGGCAAGAATTGCGTTTTCAACTGATATTTTTCCAGCGTATGCAAGCTTATCCAGGAGCCTGTTTCTTTTGGCAAGCAATACTTCCCTGTTTTTACCGGGATGGACAAGTGAAGGTGCATTTGGTAAAACAGCGAGTGTAGCCATTTCTGACCAGCTTAATTTTTCCGGGCTTCTTCCAAAATACCGCCAGGCTGCCGCATCAAGTCCTACCACATTACTGCCAAAAGGAGCGTTAGATGCGTAAAGAGAAAGGATGCTTTTTTTAGAAAAGGACATTTCTAACCGCAAGGCCATTACTGTTTCTTTTATTTTATTCCATATTCCCCTGTTAGCATGGTTAGAAGCCAACCTTATAACCTGCATTGTAATCGTGCTTCCACCCTGGGTTGTTTGCCGGTTGGAAAGGTTGGCAATTGCTGCCCTGGCTATCGCGGTTATATCCACACCAGGGTGCTGAAAAAAGCGTTTGTCCTCGAACGTTGTTATACACTCGATGAATTTTTCCGGAATATTATTATTATAAGGGAATCTCCATTGGCCATCACCAGCAATAGATGCATTCAGGAGGTTTCCTTCTGAATCTTCTATTACATAGGAAGTTGGAGTGGTGAAAAGTTCGCCGGGAAGTATAAAATAAAATAGGATCGAAGAGATTAAAAATGCAGTAAGGGCAATTTTTGACCTCACCCCCAATCCCCTCTTCATTGGAGAGGGAAAGGAGGATTTGGCTCTTATTATTTGCTGACTTGAAATTTTATTTTTTTTAATTAATTACTTCGATCCATCTTCCACTGGAAGCTGCGCTGATGGTATTATCATACATTGCCTGGCAATTGGTTGAAGGCAAATAATACCGTCCAAGATATGCAGCATTTAATTGTATATAGTAAGTCAGTATTTCGTTTTCCCTGATGTTAAAATAACTGTATACCCGGTCATCCCTGACATCCTGGTAGGTGAAAGGAGACGATTTGAAAGTGCCTTCTCCATCCATCATCCGGGCGTTAAGGATCTCCCAGCCTGAAGGAAACATTTGCGATAAAGCCATTTGCGTATATGCTCCACGTTTACCAGTGTTTTTCACTGTCACCTTCGCTATAAAATCACTTCCTTGTGTTAATTTTGAAACATCTACCGGTAATGCATTTTGTGAGATGTATTCAATATTCATGACAAGTACGGAAGGGTTAGTAACTGCCTTTACGCTATCTCCTGTGAGTGGCTGTCCCCGCGTGATCAGCTTAACATACAATGTATTGCTTCCATTGTTAGTGATGGTGACAGGAACAACTCCATTCTTAAATAATACCGGCAATTGGCGCAGATAGGCTAGTGAATTGATATCGGTTCCTACTCCATTGATATTAAAAGAGGCAATGATCTTACTGCCGGATGAATTCTTTCCACAATATTTAGCAATAGCTATCAATGAATATGCCGTTGTCTGTGTGCTATACCAAGAATCCTCAGATAATTTGGCAGCGACGGTAGTTAAAAGCTCCCCTGCTTTATCGCGTTTACCCATTAGCGTAAGTGTTTCTAATACCATTGCCTGATCACGCAGGTCGGAGCCATATGTAATTCCCGGATTAACCCTTGGATAAAAAGTAAATGAAAGTCCGCTGATAAGATCCATCGCAGTGTTGTCCTGGCCTGCCAGCTTATACGCTGCTGCCAGTCGCCATTTCGCCTCAACCGATAAGTATTTAAATTCTTTAAGCCTGTTCATCGCTCCCAGCTCTGCTGATTTAGCGAGTGCCAGGGTATAGAGCCTATATGCTTGAATAAGGTCGCCACCATAAAAATTTGTTGTTGAAGGGATCCAGTTGTTTGACTTTCCTTTTTGATAATTCTTCCATTGCTGGAGCATGAGATCACTTACAAAAAAACCATTGTTCTGAGCTTCTACCAGGAAGTGGCCTGCATAGTTAGAACCCCATTCATCAGTGCCCGGGATGCCCGGCCAATAACTGAAACCACCGTCAGGTTGCTGAAATGATTGTAATTTTGATATACCTGCTTTTACATTTTTATCAACCTGGGATTTCTGGAAATCACTTAGTTCTGTAAGCTGGTTCAACACCAATTGTGGAAATGCTGCTGACGTGGTCTGCTCTATACAACCATGAGGATATTCGATCAGGTAACTCAGCCTTCTTTGAAGATTCATAGAAGGTATTGAAGAAACTTCCACAGCTGATGTACTCAGTGCGGCTATCCCTATAGGTGATGCTGAGACCGTCCATTGCTGCCCGGGTGCAAGGGTCACCTGCTGCACATTCGTGATCACGGGGTTTGGATTCCTGATATCGATCTCCACGTCATCCGCCGCGTTTTCCGAACCAGAGGATGCGGTTACTTTAACTTTTGCAATACCAATCACATCTTTGATCCTTACATCAAAGTATGCAAGTTGTTCGCCTGTTTCAGTAAAGTTCAGCGATTGTGAAGAGCCATTTAAAACTTCCATAAAGTTGTTTGCCTGAAGGCTTACCTTAACGGTTCTTATGTTCTTTTCCATTGCAAAAACAGTGACAGGTAGCTTTAATGTTTCGCCGGGAGAGAGAACGCGTGGCATAGTTGCAAGAACCATTACTGGTTTTTTGACGGATACTGCTTTTTCGGCAAATCCATAACTGCCTTTGTGAGCAGCTACCACCATCGTTCGTACAGAACCAACATACGCAGGCATTTTAAATGTTTGTGTTTGTTTCTGCCTTGCTGATAATGTGAATGGCCCAAGATATTTCACAACCGGCTTAAAGCGATTTGCCCTCTTTTGTTTTGCGGGGCCTGCATCGCTATCACCACCTATAGTTAGTATTCTTTCGAGGTCACCGCCCCACGCTCCAATTACCTGGTCATACAGGTCAAAGGTTTTTATTCCCAATGCCTCTCTCGCATAAAATACGGCATGTGGGTCAGGTGTTTTAAAGCGGGTAAGATCTAAAAGCCCCTCATCAACAACAGCAATACAGTATGTCATTTCCTTGCCTTTTTCTTCACTAACGGTAATGGAAACCTGTTGTTCCGGCCTTATACTTTCCGGCATTGCGATCAGTGGCTTAAGTACAGTATTCTTATCTTCAATAAAAACAGGGATCGATCCATACATCCTGATGGGAAGATCGTTGATCGATTGCGCATGTGGCTGAAGCAAGCTAACTGTTACGTAAATATTTGGTGCCATATCGGCATCAGCTTTAAAAGTAACCGTTGTTTGGCCTTGCTTTGTTTCTTCCCAGAAAGACTTGATTACGCTGCTGCCACTCTCAAGGCTGACAAGCATGCGTCCGCCTTTTGAACTAGGTATTGTTAAGCTCACCTCTTCCCCGACGGTGTATTTTTCCTTGTTGCTTGTGAACGATAACATCGACGCTGCCGATTGTCCTTCATTCCCGGAACGTGCCTGCCAACCGGGTTCATCTACATAAAATGCAGAGCCTGTGGTATGCCCGCTTTTTTTATCCTTTACAAGAAGCAGGTAACGGCCCCATTCTGATTCCGCGGTTCTAAACTGCCACTGTCCTCTGCCGTTAACAAGCGCGATATCTTCCTTTTTAATAAGCTTATTGTATTCATTTTGTGTAAAATTGCTAAGGTTGTCCCCCCCTTCATCCCACCACCAACGCCATTGGATCTTATAGAATTGCACTTCCATTTCATTGCTGCCGGAAATAAGGTTTCCTTTATTGTCAACATTTACAATTTGTACAGCGTGTGTCTTTCCTGTCAATAAAAAATCAAAAGGCTTCTCTCCATCTGGTAATTTGATACCGGCGTAGCTTGAATAGGGGCTATAAGGTATGGACATATTATCAATACTGAAGCTTCCACCTGGTTCAAATACTTTTACCAGCAAGTTTGCTGTAAGCATTCCTGGTGATTCCCCCTCTATTTTAAAGGCAGGATCTATTGTTGTATGCCCTGCTTCATCCAATGTGCCATCAAATACCGTTTTGCTTTGTGTTGAATAGTCAACTGTTGGATTGTCAAATTCAAACCCTGCAAACTTTGAGAATACCGTTCCTCTGGCATATAGTGAAGCATCAATTTTTGCTTTCAGGTTTTTACCCGGGCTTCCAAATAGCCATGCAGCCGATAAATTTCCTTTCGTATTGCTGTTATTGCCGAGAATTGCGTCTTTGCCAAAGTCGAGATTTATTTTCAGGCGATTAGGCATTACCGTTTCTACCTTTATCTTCTTATCAAAAACAGCTCCTCCTACTTTTACTTTTATAGTCCAGTTACCAGTAGGAGCTGATGCATCTGTTGAAGTTTTAAAAACATAAAATCCATCGTTGACATTACTTTGAACTGCATGCCGGTATAGCTGGCCTTGTGGAGTAAATAAATTAAATTCCACAGGATGATCTTTTGGAAGGTTTCCTGTTTTGTCTTCAATGATACAATTAATATACATACTGTCACCAGGCCTCCAAATTCCCCGCTCACCAAATACAAAACCTTTTATACCATTCTTGATTTCTTCTCCACCTACATCGAACCTGCTCAAGGGAAGTGAGCTTCCATCATCTAATTTTAAATAGCCCCGCTCGCTTCCTTTTTTTGCGATAAGCAAATATGGCTTTTGCTTCAAAGCGATCTCGGCAAATCCATCACTCCCGCTTTTTGCTTTGCTGATGATCTGTAACTGGTAATCCAGCACATTCAATTCCACATTATTCATAGGCTCAGTTGTGAGAATGCTGCTTACTGCTACGACCATATGATCGTTGCTGCCACGCTTCGCCGTTAGTCCAATGTTGCTTGCAAGGATATTACGGGTTGCCCATCGTTCTTTATTGTAGTAAGAACGGCTGTTAGGGTCATCCCTGCGTTGCCAGTTATAGCCATATGGATAATAGGAATCGTAGCTGTCCCAGAATTCCTGGTCACTGTCTTTTGCGTTTCCCGATGATGATCCATATTCATCTCCATATCCTTCTTCCTCGTCATCCTCGTTACCTTCAGAGGAGGTGGTAGTATCAACGGTTTTACTATATAATGAGTAGTTAGGCCGGAAGCCGATGGTAACACGGTAAATAGCGCCTGGCTCAGTTTTCAGGAATTTATCAATATCAAGGGAGAACCTTTGCCTGCGATGCAGATCAAGTGTTTTGTCATCATCAAGCCTAAGGGTTTTCTGAACAATTGGCTTTGAAACCCGTCGAAGTTCATTGTTGCCCCCAAGGTCATTTTCCTGTAAAAATTGGGGGACACTATTTTCATAGATTTTTATAATACTGATGTCAACTGCCTCGAGGTTCACTGCATCAAAAGGAAGAATTAGCTTCCCTGATGTAGGAAGTATGTTTCCCTTTCCATGTATGCGTACAGAGGGCAACCTGTTCTCAAAAACAACGTTTGATGTGAATCCTCCTGAAAGAGCAACTCCCCAATTGTTCTTGATTCCTGCATTTACATTTACCGTATAATTGCCATCCGGTTTTCCACCAACATAAACTTTTACTTCACTCCCATCAATGGTAAATGAAATATCAGATTGATTGCTAACTGTAATAAGTCCAGTAAGATCCTGGCCGACTCCAACAGGATCACTGAATTGCACAGAAGCGTATTGTTGAGCATCGTTCACAGAAACAATGTTCAGGACCTTAAAATCATTTACTGCAGGGACAGGAAGTGTTTGCTGTCCTTCATTTTTTACATCCATTGAACTGCCATTCCATTTCAGCGTTAAATTATTTTCTTTATTGGAACGGCTGATGGTATTCACAGTATAGTTGTGCGTTTTATTATTATTCGAATGCTGCCACGTGATCTTATACGATTGATTATTTTGTGAAGCAGTTAATATTTTTTCAACCTTTGAAGGCTCTTCTGTATCTGAAGTTGCTACCTCTCCATTCAAAAACATTATGTCTTTTTCACCTGTGCTTCGAAGACCGTTTTGGGTAACTTTATAGGCAGGTTTTATTGTTTGAAGGCTAAATTTAAAATCATTGTATTTCGAAGGAACGGATGTAACCTTGCCAAGCTTAAAGGTTACCTGGTATAATTGATCAGCTGATAAATTCTTTTCAGGCTTAAATTCAATTGTTCTTGCATCGATCCAAGCTGCATTTCCTTTTACTGAAGGAGAAAAGTTAAAAAGATCTTCTTTCACAGGTTGGCCAAGTGAATGAGTTGTTGATGCATTACTTGCGAGCTGTACACGGATAGAACTTGTTTTTGACACGATGCCCGTTGTATATGCTTCCACATATTTAGAATATGCGGGGTCTACATCGATCCATTTACCATCTTTTTTACAGGAAGAAAAAAAAGCTGGTGCAAGGATGACGAAAAATAAAAAAAGAAAAATTGGTTTTTTGTTTTGGTACAAAGAATCACCGGGGTTCATAATTGAAGTTTTAAGAGCATTTTAAATTGCCTCTATAAATGTTGAAATAAATTCTCATATCAACAAACCTATTTTCACAGCAATAGTTAAGGTTTGATTAAACCTTAAGCCAATGGTCAAATTTGAAGTTGAAGAATAATAAAATATTCAGAGGACTAGAAACTATAAAACCTGGTTGCGGAGAAGATCTTCAAACACATCTGCTTTGCGGATCAGTGTTGATTTTTCATCCCTGATCATTACTTCGGCTGGCTTTAACCGTGAGTTGAAGTTGGACGACATTTCAAATCCATAGGCTCCGGCATTGTAAAAAACAAGGTGGTCTCCTTCGCGGACCTCGGTAATGGTGCGGTCCCATGCGAAAGTGTCTGTTTCACAGATATTGCCTACTACGGTATATATCCTTTCCGTCCCGTTCGGGTTGGAAATATTTTCAATATGGTGATAGGCTTCATACATCATTGGCCTGATCAGGTGGTTGAAACCACTGTTCACACCAACAAAAACGGTAGCCGGTGTTTGTTTTATCACATTTGCTTTTACAATAAAATACCCGGCCTGGCTTACCAAATACTTTCCGGGCTCAAACCAAACCTGGATCTTATTTCCGGTTTCCTTTTCATGTTTTAAAAATGCTTCTGCAACCTTTTCTCCGAGCTGGCCAACATCTGTTTCTGATTCGCCTGGCTGGTACGGTACTTTGAAACCACTGCCAAGATCAATGAATTTTAAGTGAGGAAAATGTTCCGCCATTCCAAACATCACTTCTAACCCGAGCAGGAAAACATTGATGTCTTTGATCTCACTCCCGGTATGCATGTGAAGCCCGTTTACATTCAGCCTTGTGGTTTTTACAATTCTTTCAATATGCCTCATCTGGTGAATTGAGATCCCGAATTTGCTGTCGATATGGCCGGTGGAGATCTTAAAATTTCCACCTCCCATAATATGTGGGTTCAGGCGGATACAAACAGGATAACTGTCTGCAAATTTATTCCCGAATTGTTCTAAAATAGAAATATTATCGATATTGATATTGACGCCAAGATCCTTTGCTTCCAGTATCTCATTAAAGTCAACGCAATTGGGCGTATATAAAATATTTTCTTTTGAAAAACCTGCGATCAGCCCCAACTTTACTTCATTGATGCTAACGCAATCGAGCGCAGCGCCTAATGATTGAATATATTTAAGCACATTCACATTTGTAAGTGACTTGGCGGCATAAAATATTTTGGAATCAAACGACCGGAATGCATTGGTTAGTTTGTGGTATTGTTCTGCGATCTTCTCTGCATGGTAGACATAAACAGGGGTTCCGAATTCATTGGCAATTGAGGACAATTGTTTGGGAGATAAGTTCATGGTTTAAAACGTTTAAAACGTTTAAGGGTTTGAGTCGTTGGCACTTTGAAAATTCATGTATTGAAAATAAAGCTAGGCAGGCTCATTTGGATCTTCCGCGGTATTGTGAACAGCTTCTGCATTGGCTGTTTCGGATTCATTATATTCTTCCTGTTCGTGTTCACTATTACCGGGCAATTCAGTTTTTACTCCCTGTGGAATATGATCGGTATCGCTGAAATCTTCACTATTCATATCATTGATAACCGTTGCCCTTACCATTTCATCCATCAGCACTTCATTGATCTTTGGTAATTCTTCGGCGCTGTTGATGCCAAAATAATCCATGAATGATTTTGAAGTTGAGTAAATAAGCGGTTTACCAACGGCATTCTCATTCCTGCCGGAAATGATCACCAGGTCTTTTTCTAAAAGCTTTTGTACCGCATAATCACAATTAACGCCCCGAATCGATTCGATCTCGCTTTTAGTGATTGGTTGCTTATAGGCAATGATCGCCAAAGTCTCCAAGGAAGCGGATGATAATTTTTTGATGAATTTATCTCCATTGATCAATGCAACGGTCTTGTGGTATTCAGGCTTGGTTAGGAATTGCCATCCGCCACCACTTTGCTTTAATTCAAAAGCATAGAATTCAGAATTGTATTTCTCTTTGATCCCGTCTAAAGCCGTTTCAATTTGCTCATGGCTTGCACGATCCTCGATAAATCCTAACGCAGTGTTGATATGCTCGGTGATCTCAGCAGATACCAATGGTTTATCACTTGCAAAAATAAGTGCTTCAATATGTGGGATGATATAGGAGAGTTCCATTTTTTATGTGCTAATGTGCTAATGTGCTGATGTGAGAATGATAGTTTCCTAATCATTTGAGCATTGAAACCCAAACAACCCATTACCACATTCCCATATTCTCACATTAATTGTTTTTATCCTTGCAACGCCGCTGCGCCACTTACGATCTCTGTAAGCTCTGTAGTGATCGCAGCCTGTCTTGCCCGGTTATAGCTGATCTTAAGCGATTTTAATAATTCGTTTGCATTGTCGCTTGCCTTGTCCATTGCAGTCATTCTTGCTCCATGCTCGCTCGCATTAGCATCGAGTACTGCTTTATATAATTGAGTATTGAGGATCTTCGGCATTAGTTCCCGGATCAATACTTCCTGATTGGGCTCAAATATAAAATCTGCCTTTTTCTTATTGGTTTCTGAAGGAATAACTTTCTGAACCGGCAAAAATGGTTCGGTAATGAATCGCTGTGTTGCTGCGTTTTTAAATTCACTATAAATGACCTCGATCGCATCAACTTGTTTGGAGGCAAATGCATCCATCGCATATTTTGCGGCAGCCTGCACCTTTTCAAAGTTCAAGCCTGAAAAAATATCCCAATATGAACCGATGACCTTAAAATTATTTTTAGAGAAATGCTCAAAGCCTTTTTTTCCGATCGGAAGAATTTGCACATTGCCTTTTGCCAATTGCTCAGGATATTTTTCACGGGCAACCTGCTTGGCTAGTTTTATCAGGTTACTGTTATATCCACCACAAAGTCCCCGGTCGCTGGTTACTACGATGATCATTACTTTCTCAACCGGCCTCTCCATCGCAAGTTCCATTGCTACATCACCTTCACTGCTGCTTACGATATTACTTAGCATTTCCTGTAATTTCTGGGCATATGGACGCATTTGTGTAATAGCATCCTGGGCCCGGCGTAGCTTTGCCGCACTAACCATCTTCATGGCTTTTGTTATCTGCTGGGTGCTTTGTACACTTTTGATCCTATTCCTTACTTCTTTTAACGCGCCGCTCATACTGATCTGAATTTTTTACCTGCCTAATAGTTCCGCAGGTAGTTAAAATTTGAGCCGCAAAGGTAGGGCAATAGCAGTAAAATTCAAGGAATGGGTTAACATTTTGTGCACGTATGGAAAAGCGAAACCCGCCTGGTATGAGCGGGTTTTAACTTTAAAAAATAGCATTTATCATGCTTACTTTGGGTAGGTTTCATAGGTACAGAGGATCTGTTTAAAACTTGTTCCACAAAGTTAACTAGTGAGAAAAATATAACTGTAGGTGCGCAATGTTAGATTTTATCGTAATGCTTCTACAAATAGATTGTTTTTTCTAATGGAATTTTACATTTCCTTGAATTTATACAATCGAAAGTTCCTGTACCTTTGCACCCCTGTCATTTTGGCTAGTACTTGCATATAGCATACAATTTGAACAGTTAGAGTCTTTATAAATTATCCATCAACCTGGAATTATGTTAGGAATTATCTCAAAAATGTTTGGAGGCAATAAGAGTGAAAAAGATGTGAAACAGATCTTGCCCCAGGTAGAAAAGATCAACCAGTTCTTTAAGCAATATGCTTCTTTATCCAATAACGAGTTAAGGAATAAGACGAATGAATTCAAGGATCGTATAAAGGCACACCTTGCAGCAACAGATCAGCAAATACTTGAAAAGAACCAGGAAGCGGAAGCATTACCAACTGAAGAGATAAGTGGCCGGGATAGTATTTATAAAGAAGTGGATGCGTTAAAAAAGGACCGGGATAAGAAAATCGAAGAAATATTACTTCAGCTTCTACCCGAAGCATTTGCAGTTGTAAAAGAAACAGCCCGTCGATTTAAAGAAAATGCCACAGTGGAAGCAGATGCTACAGAACTGGACCGGCAACTGGCTGCAAAAAAAACGAATATTATAATTGAAGGTGATAAAGCGATCTATAAAAATTCATGGACAGCAGGCGGATCAACAGTTCTGTGGAACATGGTGCATTATGATGTTCAGCTTATAGGTGGTGCTGTGTTACATTCCGGCAAAATTTCCGAGATGGCCACCGGTGAAGGTAAAACGCTTGTAAGTACCTTGCCTGCTTACCTAAATGCCCTTGCCGGTGAGGGAGTTCATATTGTTACGGTGAATGATTACCTGGCACGTAGAGATAGTGAGTGGAATGGACCAATATTCGAGTGGCTCGGGCTTAAAGTTGATTGCATCGACAAACATGATCCTAACAGTGACGCTCGTCGCAATGCCTACAATTCTGATATTGTTTATGGTACTAATAATGAATTTGGTTTCGATTACCTAAGGGATAATATGGTGCACACACCTGATGAGATGGTGCAACGCAAACATCACTTTGCCATGGTGGATGAGGTTGATAGTGTATTGATAGATGATGCACGTACGCCTTTGATCATTAGTGGTCCGATTGGTCACAGTGATAACACTCAGTTATTCTTTGATCTGAAACCGAGGATAGAAAAATTGGTAGATGCACAGCGCAAAGCGGTAAATCAATATTTGATAGAAGCCAAGAAAAAAATTGCAGAAGGGAATGATGATCCTAAGGATGGCGGACTTGCATTGATGCGTGCACATCGTGGTTTGCCGAAGAACAGTGCATTGATAAAATTCCTGAGCGAGCCTGGTATTCGTGTGAAATTACAGAAAACAGAAAATTATTACCTGGCCGATCAGCAAAAGGAGATGCCGAAAGTTGATACCGAAATATATTTCAGCATTGATGAAAAAAATAACCAGGTAGAGCTAACGGATAAAGGACTTACATTGATCACTCGCAGTGGAGAGGATACTGAATTCTTCGTGCTTCCGGATATCGCTACCAAGCTGGAGGATATTGAAAAGACCGACCTCGCAGCAGATGAGAAATTGCAAAGAAGAGAGAATCTTATCGGTGAATATGCTTTAAAATCAGAGCGCATCCATACTGTACAGCAATTATTAAAAGCATATACTCTTTTTGAAAAAGATGTGGAATATGTGGTGATGGATGAAGCTGTGAAGATCGTTGATGAGCAGACAGGTCGAATCCTGGATGGAAGAAGATATTCCGATGGATTACACCAGGCGATAGAAGCCAAGGAGAATGTTAAGATCGAAGCTTCAACGCAGACATACGCCACCGTTACCCTGCAGAATTATTTCCGGATGTATCATAAGCTTGCCGGTATGACTGGTACAGCAGAAACAGAAGCAGCTGAGCTCTGGAGTATTTATAAACTGGATGTAGTGACAATTCCTACCAATGTAAAAGTTATCCGCAAGGATGAACAGGATATGGTTTATAAGACCAAGCGGGAAAAATACAAAGCTGTTATTGATGAGATTGAAAGATTGCGTGGTGCCGGAAGACCTTGTCTTGTGGGTACAACTTCTGTCGAGATCAGTGAATTGCTAAGCAGGATGCTAAAGCAAAAAAATATTCCTCACAATGTATTGAATGCGAAACAGCACTCTAAGGAAGCGCAGGTTGTTGCTGAGGCCGGATTCGCCGGAGCTGTTACTATTGCAACGAACATGGCGGGACGTGGTACGGATATCAAGCTGGGACCGGGTGTTAAAGAAGCAGGTGGACTTGCCATTGTTGGTACAGAGCGCCATGAAAGCAGGAGGGTAGACAGGCAGTTGCGTGGTCGTGCGGGAAGGCAAGGTGATCCCGGAACTTCAAACTTTTTTGTTTCGCTGGAAGATGACCTTATGCGGATGTTTGGAAGTGAGCGTATCGCAAGCCTGATGGACAGGATGGGTTATAAAGAAGGCGAAGTGATCCAGCATAGCATGATCACGAAGAGTATTGAACGAGCCCAGAAGAAAGTAGAAGAAAATAACTTTGGCATACGTAAACGCCTACTCGAATATGATGACGTTATGAATAAGCAGCGTAATGTTGTTTATGGCAAACGCAATCATGCATTGTTTGGTGAAAGGCTTGCACTAGACCTTGACAATGCATTTTATTCAGTCGCTGATGGTTTGATCTTTTCCTTTAAGGAGGCAAATGACCATGCCGGCTTTAAGCTTGCGGTAATAATGAACTTTGGCGTTGATACCACTATTGCCGCTGAAGAGCTTGAAAAAACAGACGCTAATAGCTTAACCGATCGCCTTTATACAGAAACGATCACAAATTACAACAGGAAGAAAAAAGCATTGGTTGATCAAACGATGCCTATTATAAAGAATATTCGCAAGGAGCAGGGCAATCACATTGAGAATGTTGCGGTTCCGTTTACCGATGGTAAGAAAGGCATCCAGGCATTGGCCAATCTTAATAAATATTTTGAAACTGAAGGGCAGGAACTAGGCAGGTCACTTGAAAGAAGCATTGCGCTTTCCATGATCGATGATGCGTGGAAAGAACATTTACGTGCTATGGATGACCTGAGGCAAAGCGTGCAGACAGCGGGGTACGAGCAAAAAGATCCATTGGTCATCTATAAAATCGAAGCTTACAATGCATTCAAGCAGATGGATGATGAAGTGAATAAATCGATCGTGAGCTTTTTATGCCATGCACAGATCCCGGTTGAGCAAACCAATGCGGGCCAGATCAAAGAAGGCCGTGAAAAGAAAACAGACATGAGTAAGATGAATGCAAATAAAACGGAGGTTGAAGTTGCAGGAAATGATTATGCTGCGAACGAAAATGATTATTATGATCCATCAACTCCGGTAAAACAACAACCGGTGAGGGTAGATCCAAAGATCGGCCGCAATGATCCCTGTCCGTGTGGGAGTGGGAAGAAATTTAAGCAATGCCACGGGAAAGAAAATTGAAAGACAATTACGAATTACAAATTTAAAATGAAGCATTCAGAAATGAATGCTTTTTTTGTGCGGGCTATTAGAGCAACTTTAAGGTAATCTGTTCATTGAGAGTCATTGTACTGCTATGAGTTGCCTGACCTATACCTTCCACGTCGTTATTGAAATACGATTAGTTGTAGAAACTTGCTTTTATGCCCTTGTTGGTCGCCTGACCAACAAACTTTTCCTCGTTATTTAAAACAACCTAAATTATTCTGTTAATGAAGGTTATGATTTGAGCCATTGTTGGTCGCCTCACCAACAACGTCTAGCACGGAATGATTCTTTTCCACCACCAATTTTACTTTTTTTTATGCCTACCCGTGGTTCACTGATTTGTGCCATTGTTGGTCTTCTGACCAACAACGTCTAGCACAGAATGATTTTTTTCCACCACCAATATTAGTTTTTTTATGCCTACCCATGGTTCACTTATTAGTGCCATTGTTGGTCGCCTGACCAACAACATTTAGCACGGAATTATTTTTTTCCATCACCAATTTTAGTTTTTTTATGCCTACCCGTGGTTCACTGATTTGCGCCATTGTTGGTCGTCTGACCAACAACATTTAGCACGGAATTATTTTTTTCCACCACCAA
>JBDSDG010000002.1:0-9786 GCA_039920685.1 Ferruginibacter sp. | reverse complement strand
AGGACAGATCGGTGTTGTTGTTTACAGTGAAAGAGAAAACCAGGATCCGGTTTCCATTGCAAAAAATGCCATACTGGAAGCAAAAGCAAAAAATAAGAACGTGATCATCATAGATACAGCCGGACGTTTAGCTGTAGACGAAGTAATGATGACAGAGGTTGCTAATATCAAGTCGGCAGTTAATCCACAGGAAATATTATTTGTTGTGGATAGTATGACAGGCCAGGATGCAGTAAATACCGCTGCGGCATTTAATGAACGCTTAGATTTCAGTGGTGTTGTGCTTACCAAATTAGATGGAGACACACGAGGCGGTGCGGCATTGTCGATTCAATACACAGTGAACAAGCCAATCAAATTCAGCAGCAGTGGCGAGAAAATGGATACGCTTGATGTCTTCTACCCGGAAAGGATGGCACAGCGGATATTAGGTATGGGGGATATTGTTAGCCTGGTGGAAAAAGCCCAGGAACAATTTGATGAAGCAGCTGCGGCCAAGCTGGAAAAAAAGATACGGAAGAATCAATTTGATTTTGAAGATTTCAAGACCCAGCTTCAACAGATAAAGAAAATGGGTAACCTGAAAGATCTGATGGGAATGATTCCCGGTGTTGGCAAGCAGATCAAGGATATAGATGTGAATGATGACTCATTTAAAGGGATCGAAGCGATGATAAATTCAATGACCATGCAAGAGCGTCGAAACCCTGATATAATGACGCCCAGCCGTAAGATCCGTATTGCAACTGGAAGCGGTAAAGATATCAGCGAGGTGAACCAGTTCTTAAAACAGTTCGATCAAATGAAAGATATGATGAAAATGATGAATAAAATGCCTATGGGTAAATTGCCGGGCATGGGCCTCGGGAAGCGTTAACCTGCCCAGTTTGCCACAATATTTTGTTTTGGAATATTTGCTGGCGCTACTTATCTTCGTTTTCCTTTTTTAAGGAAGCTAGAAACCCTATTTATTCACAACCAAAAAAATTTCTATTTTTTATGGCTGTCAAAATGAGATTGCAACGACATGGCTCTAAGAAGAGACCATTCTATTTCATCGTTATTGCCGATGCCCGAAGCCCGCGTGATGGTAAATTTATCCAAAAATTAGGTTCTTACAATCCACTGACCGTTCCGGCCACAATCCAGATCGATCGTCAAAAAGCATTGGATTGGCTGCAGAAAGGTGCTCAACCCACCGATACTGTTCGCCGTATCTTGTCTTTCAAAGGAGTATTGTTCCTGAAACATTTATTACGTGGAGTTAGCTTAGGACTGTTTGATGAAGCTACCGCAATGGAAA
This sequence comes from Ferruginibacter sp., assembly GCA_039920685.1. Classification (GTDB taxonomy): domain Bacteria; phylum Bacteroidota; class Bacteroidia; order Chitinophagales; family Chitinophagaceae; genus Ferruginibacter. The sequence goes on along the minus strand of JBDSDG010000002.1, from coordinate 8,483 downwards.
AGTTCACCAAATGGAGCCAGGAGCACGATTCGAGCCTCGCACGCCGTCAAGGTGCTCATAAAAAAGCACGCAATGATCGTCGCGATACACCAGTGGTTAGAAAAGTTGCAGAAAAGAAAGAAGAAGCCCCGGTTGCTGCACAGCAGGAAGCCCAGGCCACAGAAGAAACCCAAACAGGAGAATAAACTCTGTTCCGTTAATTCATTTAAGTCCCGTTCTTTTAGCGGGACTTTTTTATTGGAAGATTGTATAGACGTCATCTGCAAATACCGAGATGTCATCTACCTCGAGATGTCATCTACCCCCAGATGTCATCTCCACTTCACCATCCCTTATCCAGTATCCAGTATCCAGTATCCAGTATCCAGTATCCAGTATCTTTGCCTTGATGCCCGAATATTTCAAAATAGGAAAGCTTGCCGCTAGTTACGGATTGTATGGCGACCTGGTGTTGCAACACAGCCTTGGAAAAAAAACCTCACTTAAAGGACTCGAGGCAATCTATATAGAAGAGCCGGAAAACAATTTCCTGCCATACTTCATTCAGAAAACATCCATTAGAAGCGAATCAGAAACATATATTAAACTGGAAGGGATAGATAACAAAGAAGTAGCAAGGAAACTAACCCCAAAGCTTGTGTGGCTGGAAGGAAAGGATTTTAAAAAATATGCTGCTTCATCCGCCCCCATTTCATTACTTGGCTTTTCTTTGATTGATGGCAAAACTAACCTCGGCGAGGTAATAGAAGTGATAGAGCAACCACACCAGGTTTTATGTTCAATCATTTACAAAGGCAAGGAGGCGCTAATCCCGGTTCATGAGGCAAGCCTAATAAAGCTTGACAAAAAAAATAAAATGGTTTACCTGGAATTACCGGAAGGGCTTTTGGATATTTACCGCTGATCAGGGAATAACGTTGATGAAAAAAGTAATTCCGGTTATTCTTCGAATCATAATTATTGCTTCCATTAGCGAGAGCAATCGTGGTCGTTCCAATGGTATCCCAATATTGCCGGCGTTGCTCAGCTTCGGGAATACCGGCAATTGCTTTATAACTGGTACATCTGCCTACATTATCATATAGGATAAAAATCATAACCGGGGATCCCCTGCACGCGGAATAAGTGTAGCTTTTAACCTGTTGAACCGTTGTATCCTGATGTAAATGATTTGGTAACCAGCCGCTCCATTGTTTTGAAATGAACCAGTTTCGATAGCTGTGTTGAAGTCATTAGTTGCATAGGTAAGTTGTGCAGCAGATCCGTTGCCCTTAACCCGGAATGGAATTATAGATGCATTTATTGTGTTAAAGGATATTACAAATAATTTGCCTCCAACAAAAGTGACCGTATCAGAAATAACTGATGACAGCTAAATTGTATCATTTACATGAAGAGCTGTATCAATGCTAAATTTCTGCATTCAAAAGGCGGTTCACCACATTGAAACCGGGTGTGATGAGCATGTATACTAAGGCAGTAATAATAATGATTGGCAACTTTTTCATAAACTATTTTTGTTTATGAGGCTGATTAAAACACACTTGCTGCTTGTTCTTTTTTGTATTTTTGTCACAGAAGAATCACGAATTTAATCCTTTTGAATTTTGCAAAGCTCTCAACGTATCATAGCGCATTTTGACCTCGATTCTTTTTTTGTTTCTGTTGAAGTATTAAAGCATCCATTATTAAAAGGCAAGCCGGTTATTGTTGGTGGAAGCCAGCGGGGTGTTGTAGCCGCCTGTAGTTATGAAGCAAGGAAATTTGGGATCCACTCTGCAATGCCTTCTTCAAGGGCCAGGCAACTTTGTCCGCATGCAATTTTTGTAAAAGGGAATTATGCCGATTACAGTAAATATTCCAGTTGGGTTACAGATATTATTGCATCAAAAGCCCCGTTGTTCGAAAAAGCATCTGTTGATGAATTTTACCTGGACTTAACGGGAATGGATAAGTTTTTTAATCCATTGGAGTGGACCATTGAGCTGCGTCAACAGATCATTAATGATACAAAGCTTCCGATATCTTTTGGATTGGGTGCTAATAAGATGATCGCTAAGATGGCTACGAACCAGGCAAAACCAAATGGTTTTTTGCAAGTGCCATTTGGTCAAGAAAAGGAATTCCTTTCGCCAATGCCTGTAGATAATATACCTGGTGTTGGCGATCATACTGGTGCTGTTCTTAAAGCAATGGGTATTCAAACAATCAACCAGGTCCATGAAATGGGAATGGAGTTGTTCGAAGAGAAATTGGGAAAATGGGGAATAGATCTTTGGTATAAAAGCCAGGGAATTCATACCAGTCCGGTGGCGTCTTTTCATGAGGCTAAATCTATTTCGTCAGAAAATACATTTGATCAGAACCAAACAGATACTTCCTTTATCATAAAAGAATTGGTACGGCTAACTGAAAAAATTTGTTTCGAATTGCGCCGGGACGGCAAAGTTTCTGGCTGTATAGCAGTAAAGATCAGGTATCCGGATTTTGAAACTACCTCCAGGCAAACGGCTATTCCATATACAAACGCTGATGATGAGATCATTCCTATTGTTTACAACTTGTTCCAAAAGTTATATAAAAAAGGAGAACCAATAAGGTTGCTTGGAGTCCGGTTCAGTGAACTAACGAATGATGCTGTCCAAATCAACCTTTTTAGTGATACCGAGCGAAAAACAGATCTTTATAAGGCCATAGATAATGTAAAGAACCGTTTTGGAAAGGGTTCGGTCAAAAGGGCATCTTCGGGTTAATTGTATTTTTAGTTACTTATAAACTTTAGCGCTTCTGAATCTTTAACCCATTTGCCAGATTATTTATATTTGTAGTCTTAAATTTTGATCTATGAGTCTACGTTTAGGTGACATTGTTCCCGATTTTCAAGCAACAAGTACCGAAGGTGAAATAAATTTTTATGATTACCTCGGTGATTCATGGGGTGTATTATTTTCTCACCCTGCCGATTATACGCCGGTTTGTACTACTGAACTTGGAAGAACTGCATTGCTCAAAAATGAATTTGAAATGAGAAATGTAAAAGTGCTGGCTGTAAGTGTTGATCCTCTTGATAAACACCTGGGATGGCGAAATGATATAAATGAAACGCAGAACTGTGCTGTTGATTTTCCTATCATTGCTGACGAAGACAGGAGAGTTGCTAATCTCTACGATATGATCCATCCCAATGCTTCAGAAACATTTACTGTTCGTTCCTTATTCATTATCGGGCCGGATAGAAAATTAAAATTATCACTTACTTATCCTGCAAGCACGGGAAGAAATTTTTATGAAGTTTTGCGTGTGATCGATTCATTACAACTAACAGCTAGGTACAGTGTGGCAACACCCGCGGATTGGAAACACGGTGAAGATGTGATCGTAGTTCCTGCAGTTAGCACGGATGATGCAATAAAGAAATTTCCGAAAGGTGTAAAAGTGATAAAGCCTTATTTACGCTATACCGCACAGCCAAACATCGACTAAGTTCTCAGTTAACCTCGTGAATATTTTTTTAATTGCTGCATCAGCACACGAAACTCTTTTGGCATTTCAGTAAGAATCTCCATTGTTTTTCCACCCATATCTTCAAAACAAAGTTTATAAGAATGTAATGCAAGGCGGTTAAGCATAGGCCTTTCCGTTAGGTCATGCTGGCCCAGTTTGAATTTTTTTTTGATAGATGAAAGCAGAATTGGTTTTCCATCCCCATACAATGGATCACATGCCAATGAATGCCCGATATTTTGTGTATGAACCCTTATCTGGTGCGTACGGCCAGAATGCAGCTGGAATGAAACAAGGGAAAAATTCCTGTTAGCATCGAGTACCTCATAAGTGGTTTTTGAAGGCTTACCATTTCTGTGTACCGTCATCAATCCTTTTTGTAACCCATGTTCAGCAATAGGAGCATCTATTTCTCCGGTTGTATTTGCCGGTGATCCCAAAACAATACCGAGGTAATATTTTTCAACTTTTCTTTCTTCGAACAACAACGAGTAATATTTATGCGCCTGCTCATTCTTTGCAAACATCACCAGGCCGCTGGTATCTTTATCAAGACGGTGAATTGTGAATATAGAACCGTATTTATCCTGCAAAAATTCTTTAAGAGATTTTTCAGTTTGGGAGCGATCAGGAATGGTCAATAGGCCCGCAGGTTTATTTATTGCAACAATATCACCATTTTCAAAAACGATGATATCCTGCAACTTTTTAAAAAGGATCTTGTGCGACTGATTATTTTCAACCATGGGACTACAAAAACTTATTTACTTTTTGAAGCATTTAAATATTTTAGTAACCGGATCTCTTTATCGCTCAGGTAACGCCATTTACTGCGCTCAACATTTTTCTTCGTTAACCCTGCATACATAACACGGTCTAGCCCTTTCACATCATAACCGAGGTGTTCAAAGATTCGTCTTACGATCCGGTTGCGGCCGCTATGGATCTCAATACCAATAACCGATTTATCCTTTGAATCAGCATACGCAAGGCTGTCAACATTTACGGGCCCATCTTCTAAAATGAGCCCTTTCACTATTTTATCAAAATCTGCTTTTGTCAGCTGCTTGTCTAATTTTACTTCATAAATCTTCTTTATTTCATAACTCGGGTGAGATAATTTTTGAGTAAGATCTCCGTCATTTGTAAGAAGCAATACGCCGGATGTATTTCTATCCAGCCTTCCGATAGGGTAAACCCTTTCATCCGTAGCTTTTTGGATCAATTGCAATACAGTTTTTCTTCCCTGTGGATCATCTGTTGTTGTGATATAATCTTTTGGCTTATTAAGTAAGATGTAAATAAGGTTTTTTGTTACGAATAGCCGTTTATTGTTGTAAATGATTTCATCTGAGGGCTGTACTTTATATCCGGGCTCAGTGGCAACAGAACCGTTCACTTTCACCTTTCCCCCACTGATAAGTTCTACTGCTTCTCTTCTTGAACTTATACCACAATGTGCAAGGAACTTATTTAAAGGCATCACTACATCCGTTGTCTTGTTTACAGCAGGATTATTTTTCGTGTTAGTTGCTGATGAGCTCGCTGGATTCACAGGCGTTGGCTTCTTAGTGGCAGGTTTTTTTGCTGCCATGCGTGCCTGGTATTTTTCTTCCTTTAATTTATCGAAATATGCATTTTTCTCTTTCCTGTACTTCTTTTTTTCTTGTCGCAACTCTTCTTTAACGACACTGTTTTTTTTGGGGGAAACAAATTTTTGAAATGGAGACTGGCTCATTGTGATGGAATTTATGCTGTTTTGCAACAGTAATGTAGGCCAAAGGTAGTACTTATAGCCCGAAGGGAGGTTAGAGGCAATAAAAAAGCGCAACCTCAGTTGCGCCATTATGATTCAGGGTCGTGATTATTTTTTAGAAGTTTTTTTACGGTCTTTGACTTTGTGTTCCTTTCTCATTTCTTCCATTTTTTTTATCTGGGCAGTTGTCAGAATATTTTTGCGTTGCTCTTTTGAAGATTCTTTTAAAGCCTTCATTTGTTGCATTTTTTCTTCCTTGGACAATGACTGATTTTCTTTGATTGCCTTAAGCTTTGCATGTGTATCTTCATTGTGTGCCTTTAATTTTGCCGCCTGGTCATCTGTTAATGATAGTTCTTTCTTCATTCTTTCCATTCTCTTGTTTCCTTTATCCATCCCATCCTTTTTATCCTTTGCATGAGATCTGAATTCAGCCATTTTGGCCTGTTGTTCAGGTGTTAGCAAAGACTTGATTTTTGCTTTTTCCTCTTGTTCTATTGCCTTCTTTTTTTCGTTGTATTCTTTTACTGAAATGTTTGGATTTTGCTTTAATTGATCTAGTTTAAGTTTGTATTCTTCCCTTGTTGCTTTCATTTGCGACTTTTGTGCGTCGGTAAGGTCAAGTTGTTGCATTATATGGCCGCGACGGTTTTCCTGGTCATGATGACCTTCTTTTTTTTCATGATCATGCTTCATTTCTCTTTTTTCCTGCGCAGTAGCCGATAAGGTAATCGCTAAAATGGCTATGATCGATAATATTTTTTTCATATTTCTGGTTTAAGTTTTTAATATATGCCGATAGACAGTGGGTGGTGCACAATGTTTAAATCTACTTCTGTTAAAACACTATTAAGATAGGTTTATTAATTCCAAGACGATGAAAACTCCAGGAGGTTTAAAAACCGTGAAAATTAAACAGGCACCTTGACCTTGTTAGCCAGCTGGCCACAGGCAGCATCAATATCCTTCCCGCGGCTACGGCGAAGCCTTACGTTCACTTTATTTTGAGCAAGGTAATCAGTGAATAACTGGGTGCTATCTTCACCAGAACTTGTAAACGGAATGCCAATCACTGAATTATATTCGATCACGTTAACAAGATGAGTAGGGATCTTTCTATATACTTTTACGAGTTCTGCAGCATCTTGAAGGCTATCATTTTCGCCATTTAGCAATACATATTCCAGGGTAATGTCATTTTTCGTTTGTTCATAAAAATGATTGAGGGCGTCGATCAAAGCGGCAATATTATTTGTTTCATTGATAGCCATGATCTTATTGCGCTTATCATCGGTTGCAGCATGGAGAGAAAGCGCGAGGTTAAACCTAACTTTATCATCGCCTAGTTGACGGATCATTTTAGCAACCCCGGCAGTAGAAACCGTGATCCGCTTAGGGCTCATCCCCATACTATCAGTTGCGGTTATCCTCTCAATTGATTTTAAAACATTTTTATAATTTAACAACGGCTCACCCATCCCCATATATACAATATTTGTAAGCCTGGTTCCATAGATCTTTTCACTTTGTTCATTTAATATCGCAACCTGGTCATAGATCTCATCGAAATGAAGATTTCTCTTTCTATCCATCAAACCTGTTGCGCAAAATTTACAACTCAGGCTGCACCCGATCTGCGAAGAAACACATGCCGTATTTCGCTTCTCTGTGGGAATAATAACACCTTCCAGTAAATGGCCGTCGTGCGTTTTAAAGCGGGATTTTATTGTGCCATCCGTACTGTACTGGGTTGCATCTACTGTAATGGCATCGATCTTAAAATCTTCAGCAAGTTTTTTACGAAGTTCAAGAGACAGATTGCTCATATCCTCAAAATTCCGGGCGTTCTTCTTCCATATCCATTCATAAGCCTGGATGGCACGAAATTTTTTATCACCTATGGATTCAAAATATTCTTTAAGTTCCGCTAAGCTAAGCTCACGTATATTCCTGTTGTCAGGCATAGCGGCAAAGGTACGAAAATGGCTATAGGCAATTCAGGATAACTGATAAGCTGGATTGAATGCTGCTAAATGACATTATAAAATATTTTACCTTGCGGCGGATTAAGAATGTTATATAATACCAGGTATTAGTTCAGTTCAGTAAGGATATAAAGTACAAGAGTGCGACGCCATTGAAGTTTGGTTCAGACCTAATGTTGAAAAATAAAAAAGAAATGAATACTTATATAATTGATTGTGTAAGGACCCCGATAGGGAAATATGGCGGCGGCTTATCAACTGTAAGGCCTGATGATCTGCTTGCCCATGTTATCAAAGCACTGATAATTCGAAATAAAAATGTAGATCCGGCAGCTATTGAGGACGTAATTGCAGGCGCAGCAAATCAAAGCGGGGAAGATAACCGTAATGTTGCCCGCATGGCAGCATTACTTGCCGGACTTCCTCCAACTGTTGCTGGAACTACTGTGAACAGGCTTTGTGCAAGCGGCCTGCAGGCTATAATGGACAGCGCCCGTACTATCGGAAATGGTGATGCAGAATTTATGATCGCATGTGGAGTTGAAAGTATGAGCCGTGCTCCTTTTGTTATGGCAAAAGCAACTTCAGCATTTGATAGGAATGCACAGGTGTTTGATACAACGATGGGTTGGCGGTTCGTTAACAAGGATCTTGCAGAAATGTATTATCCATACAATATGGGTGAGACAGCAGAAAATGTTGCAAAACAATGGAACATAAGCAGGCATGCACAGGATGAATTCGCATTAACAAGCCAGCAAAAATATCAAGCAGCGGAAAATGCCGGAAAATGGGCCGATGAAATTATTCCCGTGCAGGTACAAGTTGGGAAAGAAACTTTCGATTTTGAGAAAGATGAACACCCCAGGATCTCTTCTTTAGAAAAACTATCTCAATTAAAGCCGGCTTTTATAAAGGACGGAACTGTAACTGCAGCAAATAGCAGTGGTATTAATGATGGTGCTGCGGCAATGTTGCTTGCGAGCGAAGATGCCGTAAAGAAATACGGGTTGAAACCAATTGCAAAGGTTATCTCATTGGCAGTTGCCGGAGTTGATCCGTCAGTAATGGGAATTGGGCCAGTTCCTGCAACACAAAAAGCATTAAAGCGTGCTGGGCTAACTGTTAGTGACCTTGACCTGATAGAATTAAATGAGGCCTTTGCTTCCCAAAGCATTGCTTGTATACATGATCTCGGCCTTGATCTTGAAAAAGTAAATGTAAATGGCGGCGCAATA
>JBDSDG010000001.1:0-4227 GCA_039920685.1 Ferruginibacter sp. | reverse complement strand
ATAAAGAAAAGCCATTGTATGTGTATTGTCTTGCTGGCGGACGAAGCGCAGCCGCAGCAAAGCAATTACGATCCATGGGTTATAAACAGGTATATGAATTGATGGGAGGAACAAATGAATGGAAGGCTGCCAATAAACCATTGGAAGGTAAAAAAATATTGAAGCAGATGAGCTTACCTGATTTTCAAAATTCAGTGAATGCAGCTAAAACGGCATTGGTTGATTTTGGTGCTGAATGGTGCCCGCCATGTAAAAAAATGGAACCAGTTATATATAATATTTTAAATAAGAATAAAGGGACATTCACATTGATCAGGGTTGATGGCGGTAATGATGAAGATATTATGCAGCAATATAAAGTTACTGCATTGCCTGTATTCATTGTGTTTAAAGATGGAAAAGAGGTATGGCGAAAGGAAGGGATTGCAAGTGAGGATGAGATTTCAGTGCATTTGGAGTGAGGATGAGTTGATAAAGTTGATAAGGAAATAAAGTTGATAAGGTATGTTTAGTTAGTGTTTGCTTTAATGAAATCAGCTACTATATAACTGATAAGTTTCCCTGTGTCATCATCTTTTTTTCCATTCGTTAAATGACATGCTCCTTCCGAGATATGTAGATAAGCTACCTTTACATCAGTAGCTGTAAAATTAATAAACTGCCTCGCCTGTAATGCTGTAATACCAGAAGGTGTACACGCACTGCTGAGTGCGAATTGTATAGAATCCAGGTCCAATTCTATCCCTGTATAAGTATCTTCTGTGAATCCTGTCGCATGAGCAATAGCCTGGATGAAATTCTTTCGCTCATGAATGAATATATCCTCGTAGCTCGAATATTGTATAAACGGATTTTGATTGATCTCCATCAATTCATTTTGTGGCATATAGTTCTCATGTAATCCAACAATAAAATATTTTCCAAGATATCCCGCCTCTTCCGCATACCTGAAGCCATTTCCACTATGCCGACCCTCTGTTGGGCGATAATCAGCATGAGCGTCGAGGTTGATACAATTGATCTGTGCTAATGGAATTATATCTGCTTTATGCAAACCTTTCGATGTTGCTTTGATAATCGGGTAACAATTATTATGGCCTCCACCAATTATGAGCGGGATCTTTTTTGCTGATGTGATGGCCTTGATAATATCTTCCACCTCTTCATCAATGATCCTAACAGCATGCCTGTAGGCATCAATTAATTCCTCCTGGTTGTATGCATTATTTTCGATCAGGTATTTTATATCGCCAAAATCAAAATGTCCGAGCAACAAAATATTTTCTCCGGAAAGAAAATCATTGTTTTGAATGTTTAAGAAAGAATGGAGAAAAGGAAGCCATGATGTGTCTGCCCCTCCTATTCCGTGATTTGCCTTTACACCAATGTCTTCCGGAATACCAAGGAGCACATATTTTGCAGTTGAATTTTTCAGCATTTCAGGCCAGTCATCGCCGGATCTAAGATGTTGCATCCTCTCCCCAAGCTTTGTCTCAAACCGCCTCACTTTAGTTATTGACAGAATATCGCTTTTGCTGTAGAATTTAAAATGCTTCATTTGTGGAAGTTAGGAAATGTAAATTAATTGACAACATATAGCCGCTGTTTATAGAAAGAATGCGGCATCCCGTATACCAATGTTCCATCCTGTAATTTGTTAAGATAATTTTTAAAACAAGGATCATATTCCTAACTTTAACCTGATAATCTAACCGCATGAAGAGTGATGATCTTATTCTAAAAAATACTGTTCCTGTACGCAATTTATTTGGACTGGTAATTTGTGGAGGTAACAGTAAAAGAATGGGCTCAGATAAGAGCTTGCTGGTTTATTATAAGAAGCCGCAACGTTATCATTTATATGATATGCTGCGACCTGTCTGTGAAAAGGTTTTTATTTCCTGCAACGCTTCGCAGTCAAGTGATATCCCAGCTGAATATGAACCATTGGTTGACATCTCTTCATGCTTTAATATTGGTCCTATGGCTGCAATAGTTACGGCCTGCATCCACTATCCTGAAAATGATTTCCTGGTGATTGGATGCGATTATCCATTTTTAGCAGAAGATGAGTTGTATTCCTTTGTTTCATCCAATGAACAAAATATCCCTGCTGCATTTTATAACGACCTGGAGGACCTTTATGAGCCTTTATTGGGATATTATCCAGGGAATTGCAATCATGAACTGATGAAGATGTATGCAACTGGGCAATATTCCCTTCAACATTTTCTGAAAAATGAATCTGCATCAAAATATCACCCGGTTAACAAAAAATCTATCAGGAGTATAGACACTAGGTATGATTACGTTAAAGCAAAAAAGTCTATTGATCTAAATCCTGATTGGAAATAACATGACAATTAAGCAGGTTGAAAACATACAGATACAAAAGATCGTTTCCGGGAACAGAATAACAACTGATGACCAGGTAGCTATTGAGGAGCCCCTAGAGATCAGGCTACGGTATAGTTCCGCAACTGGCGAAATTCAGAAGAATATTTCCGTAACGATGCGAACTCCCGGAAATGATGATGAACTGGCTGCCGGATTTATATTCACAGAGGGTATAATAAAAAATCATGAAGCTATAAGGGAAATAAAAAGTTCCTCAGATCAAAATAGCATTTTGGTTGTTTTAAAACAGGATGTATATCCGGAGCTAAAAAATATCGGCAGGAATTTTTATTCAACATCCAGTTGTGGCATTTGCGGAAAGGCCAGTATTGATTCTATCAGGATCAGTTCACCTTTTTATGGTAATACTGACAATTTAGTTATTAATGCAACAGTTTTTAATTCCTTACAATCCAATTTAGAGAACCAACAAATTATTTTTAAAAATACCGGGGGTATTCACGCTTGCATTTTATTTGATCAGAACGGAAATTTGTTGTTACTAAGGGAAGATGTTGGCCGGCACAATGCATTAGATAAGATCATTGGAGCCTCATTGATCAATGGCGAAATACCTTTAGATAATTGTATCTTGTTCCTTAGTGGCCGCAGCAGTTTTGAATTGATCCAAAAGGCAGTGATGGCGGGAATAAAGATTATTGCCTCGGTTGGAGCCCCATCAAGCCTTGCCATTGAATTGGCTAAAGAGGCAGGCATTACATTGATTGGTTTCTTACGCAGTGACAGGTTTAATATTTATTCAGGAAACCATCGGATCGCAGTATAAATAACATAGATGAAATTAAGGATCAAAGGAAATTCATTGAGGCTCCGGTTGTCAAGAACGGAAGTGACAAAGCTTTCAGCAATTGGTTACATGGAAGACCATACAATATTCGGTGATAACATTTTGACCTATTCGTTACAAACTGGACATAATTCTACAGTTCTGTCAGCAACCCTGGTTAAGAATAAAATTACGGTCAAAATTCCTGCCTCGTTTGTAAAGGATTGGGCTGATAACAATATAGTTGGATTTAATAATAAACAGGAACTAACGGCGAAGGACAGCCTTTTTATTTTGGTGGAAAAAGATTTTGTTTGCCTGGATGAAACAACCGAGGACCAAAGTGACAATTATGAAAATCCAAACAAAGCCTGCTGAACATGAATAATAACGGTGACGATATACCTTCTGCAGAAAATCCAGGCAAGTTTACGGGGTTAAAACTAGGGCCTTTAAAAAAAGTTGCTGCTGGTGTTCCCGCGGTTGTCGCTAGTTTTAAGCATATATTCAAGGAAGCTGGTTTGATCCGGGGTTTACAGGGCTTGAGCATGCTTAACCAGCACAACGGATTTGATTGTCCAAGTTGCGCATGGCCTGATCCTGACGATGAACGTAGTGCGATTGGCGAGTATTGCGAGAACGGCGCCAAAGCAGTAGCTGATGAAGCAACCGCAAAAAAGATAGGTGCCGAATTTTTTGCAAATAATAAAGTGGCAGACCTGGCTGATCTATCGGATTATGAGATCGGCCAAATGGGGCGTATCTCGGAGCCCATGTTCCTTGCAAAGAATTCTACTCATTACCAGCCCATATCCTGGGCAGATGCATTCAAAAGGATCGCATCTTCATTGAATGCTTTGTCTTCACCGGGTGAAGCAATTTTTTATACTTCTGGCAGAACTAGCAATGAAGCAGCTTTTCTTTACCAGCTTTTTGTAAGGGAGTTTGGAACCAATAATCTTCCTGATTGCAGCAATATGTGCCATGAAAGCAGTGGAGTTGCTTTAGGCGAATCATTAGGAATTGGTAAAGGCTCAGTAAAG